>CAZKDD010000008.1:13310-15751 GCA_964551535.1 uncultured Thiotrichales bacterium
AAAAAAATCGCCGCAATGATGAACAAAAATACTATAATTCGCTTCATTTTGGCCTCTATCAGTCAGAGTAATCAGAGTCTTGGATGTCGATATTTGAGTCTACATTAAATTGAATATATTTGTCGGTTTAAACATTAAAGTAACGAACAGGGAACAGCATGAGATTAATCAGTTTTAACGATGCAGGACAGCAACATTGGGGAGTGGATTTAGGAGAGCGAATTTTTGTACCTTGCAGGCATTCACAGTGGAATAAACAGATCGATTCAATGTTAGCTTTGATTGATGCGGGTCCAGAGGCATTAGCACAATTGAGAGATTTGCTAGCTGATGTTGACGCCGGTCAGTGTATTGATAGTGATCAAGTTGAATGGCTGGCACCGATTCCAAGGCCACGTCAAAACGTTATGTGTTTGGGATTGAACTATAAGGATCATGTTGAAGAGACTGCTACCGAGGAAGTCAAATTACCACGTTCGCCAATTGTGTTTACTAAAGCGGCTAATAGTGTGAACGGGCCTTATGCTGACATTGAGATTAATCCTGATGTTTCGTCAAAGATGGATTGGGAGGTCGAATTGGCGGTGATTATTGGTAAAACAGGCATGAGTATAGAGGAAGAAAATGCTATGGATTACGTGTTTGGTTACACCGTACTCAACGATGTGACGGCGCGTGATCGACAAAAATGGCACAAGCAATTTTTTATAGGTAAGAGTTATAAAGGGACTTGTCCAATGGGGCCGGCTATTGTGACAGCAGATGAAATTCCTGATCCACATAATCTCAATGTTATTAGTCGAGTGAATGGGATATAAAAGCAATCTTCTAACACAGTGCATCAAATTTTCTCTATTGCTAACGTGATTTCGGTGTTATCACAAGGTATGGAATTAGAAGCAGGCGACATTATTGCTACCGGTACGCCAAGTGGTGTGGGCTATGCGCGCACACCTCCTGAATATTTGATGCCTGGTGATGTGGTTGAGTGTGAAGTCGAGCATATTGGTAAAATTACTAACCATATCACTCGACGTGTTACCCGCTAGGTTAGTGCAGCGCTGGCATCAACCGGCTGGATATAGAGAAGTATTAGCGATTGCCATGCCCATGGTGTTAAGCACTGGGGCATGGAGTATTTTATTTTTTATGGATCGAGTGTTTTTAACTTGGTACTCCTCTGATGCGATTGCAGCCTCGTTACCAGCTGGTATGGCAAGTTTCGCAGTAGTGTGTTTGTTTGCTGGCACGGCTGTCTATGTGAATACTTTTGTAGCGCAATATCATGGTGCTCAACAAGATGGCAAGATTGGCGCCATTATGTGGCAGGGTGTGTATTTAAGTTTATTATCATTGTTAGTCATCATTCCGGCTTATTATTTTGCAGATGTTATTTTTAATTGGACTGGGCATGAACCACAAGTATTAGTGCTGGAAATTGAGTATTTCAGAACACTTATGTATGCGGCGATATTTGGTGTGTTAAACAACACCTTATCCAGTTTCTTTTCTGGTTTAGGGCGTGCCTATGTGGTGATGTGGGTGAGCGTAGTGATTATGCTCATTAATCTATCACTGGATTATGTTTTGATTTTCGGTCATTTGGGTTTACCAAGTATGGGGATTAAGGGGGCAGCGCTGGCGACTAATATCGCGATTGCTGTTGGTGTGATTATCTATGTGGCGTTGATCCTCATGCCGCATAACCAAAAACGTTTTAATACCCTCAAACATTACGCTTTTAATCAGTCTTTGTTTAATCGCTTGGTGTATTTTGGATTTCCCAATGGTCTGAGATTGTTCATTGATATGAGTGCTTTTACTGCTTTTTTAATGATTGTTGGAATGCTAGGCAATGTCAGCCTGATCGCAAGCAATATTGCATTTAATATTAATGCATTATCTTTTTTGCCGATGATGGGATTAATGATTGCCGCCTCGGTGCTAGTGGGGCAGCACTTAGGAAACAATAATGTGCAACTTGCTGAACGTGCCACATGGTCAACCTTGCATCTAGGCTTAGTGTTTTTTACGGTTTTAGGCATATTGTATATTTTTGTGCCTGGCCTGTTCATTTGGCCATATTTACAGGCAGGAGAATTCGATCAGCATGATAGTTTGGCTTTGGTAATTGTATTATTGAGGTTTGTGGCTTTTTTCGGACTTTTTGATGCTACTTTTTTAATTTTTTTGGGTGCTCTAGAAGGAGCTGGCGATACCCGCTTCATTATGAAAATGAGCTTTATTATTTCTGTGTTGTTAATGGTCTTGCCCAGTTATGTGTACGTGAAATATATGCCTGCCAATGTGATAGGGTTATGGATGATTATCACTTTACATGTAATGGTTTACGGCGTGGTTTTTTATCGTCGTTTCAGAGGTGGTTTGTGGAAAGATATGCGAGTGATTCATTAAAATATCAATTTAAAGAGCATTGAAAA
>CAZKDD010000009.1:0-14540 GCA_964551535.1 uncultured Thiotrichales bacterium
TCTTATTATGCGTAATAAAAATAAACTGCACATGCTGACTCATATCCTTAATCAAATCACAAAAACGCCCCACATTAGCATCATCCAAAGGTGCATCGACCTCATCCAAAAGGCAAAACGGCGCCGGATTTAACTCAAATATTGCCAACACTAAAGCTGCAGCCGTTAACGCTTTTTCTCCACCAGAAAGAAGCTGAATAGACGAAACCCGTTTACCGGGTGGTCTTGCCATAATAACGACACCTGCCGTGAGTAAATCATCACCAGACATTTCTAAATATGCCTTACCGCCCGGGAACAATCGCGGATACATTCTCTGAATATGAGCATTAACCTGATCAAAAGTTTCTTTGAAACGTTCTTTCGTTTCACGATCTATTTTACGTATGGCGGACTCAAGCGTATCCAGCGCTTTGGTTAAATCTTCATCTTGTGCATCTAAATATTGTTTACGCTCACTCTGCTCCTTGAATTCATCAATAGCAGCAAGATTAATCGAACCTAGGCGTTTGATTTTTTCCTCAATAGTCGCTACTTTTTGCTGCCACTGCGACTCTTGCGCATCATCTGGCATCTCATTTTTGAGTAACTCCAATGACCAATCATACTGTTCTAACTGCTCTTGCAGGGTTTGCATACGGACCGTTAGTTCCTGCCATTTCATTCTCTGCTGACTGAGAATCTCACGTTCATCATTAATTTTATTATCACTAGCTAAGCGCTGCTCATCTTTGGAGCGTATATCTGCCTCTATCGATTCCACTTGTTTGCGTGAAGCGAGCAGATCTGCCTCCACTTCCAGACGGCGTTCTAAGGTTTGTGTCAACGTACTTGATAATTCACCAATAGGAGCCACACTATCAGAGACTAACTGCTCCAACTCACTGCATCTTTGCTCCAATTCACTACGCTGCATATTCAAACGACTGACTACAGATTGTGATGTGGCTGCACGCGTTCTATTTGCCTCAATCTCTAACTGCAAAGCATGGCGCCGTTCTTGTAATTGATTCGCCTGTTGTTTTTTATCGTCAAACTCGACCACGACTTGCTCTTTACGAGCCATTAATTCTTGCTTACGCGTCTGCAGTGCACTCAAGTTAATCTGTGCGGCATCACGATGAGTGATCGCTTGTTGGCGTTGTTGCTGATAGTCGAGTAACTGCTTTTGAGACTCATCAATAAAACTACGCAATTGGGTATCACGCTGTTGCCAATGCTCAATACTTTCTTTTTTGTTGATTAATTCTGCCTGTTTTTCTGCCGCCACTTGAAAAGCTTGATTGTGTTTTTGTTGTATCTCTTCACGCTGTTTTTCTTGCTGAGTAAGCTTTTCAGTAGCCTGTTTTTGATGATGATTCAGTTGTTCATATTGTCCATCAATATGCTTAAGGGTTTTTTGTAGTTCACTAATTTCAGCCTTACGGGTGAGCACACCCTCATTGGTACTGACTGCATTGGAATAGCGCACCCAATGCTCACCAAACCACATACCTTCCGACGTAACGACAGACTGACCAGCTTTAAGATTTTTACGCATGTTAAGCGCTTGCTCTAATGAGTCAGCGATTAAAATATGTTGCAGCTCATTAACAATCGCTAAATCAGTATTTATCTTGCTCGCTAAAGTGCCATGACTTTGCTGCGCTGAGGCCTGCCCTTGGCTCTGATAAAAAGTAACACTACCTTTATGCAAATCATGAAATTGTTGCGCAGCCTGTTCTAGATTATCAACACACAGAGCATCCAAGAAGTTTTCGAGCACTGTCTCAGCCGCACGCTCCCATCCAGACTCAACAGTAATGTGATCAGCTAAACGATTAAGTTGTTCATATTGATGCTTCCCTAACCACTCTTTTAATTCCTCACCTTCACCTTTCAATGCTGCATCTTGCAAAGCTTGTAAACGTGTCAGTTGACTTTGAGCCTGTTGTTGTTGGACTTTAACATCATCAATTTGTTTTACGTAGCTATCAATTGATTCTCTTGATCTTACAATTTCCTTTTGAATACTATCTAATGAAAACTTACATTGCTGTAATGATTTATCATATTCAATGACCTCAGTCTCTAATGCATGCAAGTCGACATCATGTTCATTTTCGATAAGGTCTGCATGTTCAGAGCGCGTGCGTGCTTGCCTATCTTGTAAACGTGATATTTCCTGATCAATAAACTGAATCTTCTGAGCATGGACTTCTATCTGATGACTAGGCTCATTACTCTCTTGTATCAATTGATCCCATGCTTCGCGCCAGAGCTTTTCAGCTTGCTCAGCACTGATGACGGCTTCTCCAACCTCGTTACATTGCTCATTCAAATTATCCAGCTCGGTTATCATTTGAGCGATTGTTTCATCGAAAGATTGTTGAGCTATTTGCTCCTTATCTAATTCGTTTTGCAATGAGGATAAATTTAGCTGCGCTTGCTGTTGTTCAGTTTGATAACGTTGTTTTGTTTCAGTGGCGTGTTGCACAGATTGTTCTAAACGTGAAATATCTGCACCAATTTGATAATAATCTCCCTGAACCTTACTCATGGCTTCATTAGCCACTGTATGATTTTGACGTAATTCTTCTATCTGCGCCTCCAAAGCGCGTAATTCAGCAATCGTCTGTTCAAGTTGAGTCTCTTTGCTTTCCACTAATTTGTGTTGAGATTGCACCTGACTATCCATAAGCTGCAATCGCAATACAATCAACTCTGCCTGAGCACGCCTCTCTTCTGCCTTCAATACTTTATAACGTTCTGCCGCAGAAGCTTGGCGTTTAAGTTTAGCGATCTGTTTATCTACTTCTTCGATCAAATCATTTAGACGATCAAGATTCTCTCGTGTGTGTCTAATGCGATTTTCTGTCTCACGTCGTCGCTCTTTATATTTAGATATACCGGCGGCTTCTTCTAAATGCGCGCGCATCTCTTCCGGCTTAGCATCAATCAAACGCGATATAGTGCCTTGTTCGATAATGGCATAACTTCTTGGACCAAGACCGGTGCCAAGAAATATATCTGACACATCACGCCGTCGACAGGGACTACCATTCAAATAATATTTTGATTGCCCATCTCTAGATACTTGACGACGCACGGCAATTTCACTGTAGGACGCATACTGACCACCCGCTTTGCCCTCAGAATTGTCAAATACCAACTCTATACTGGCCTGACCCACGGGTTTGCGGTTGCTGGAGCCTTTAAAGATGACATCCTCAAGGGTGTCACCACGTATATTTTTTGAGCTAGCACCCATCACCCAACGGATTGCATCCACAATATTGGACTTACCACAGCCATTCGGTCCGACTATACCGACCATTTCACTGGGGAACGTCAGAGTGGTTGGGTCGACGAAGGATTTAAACCCCGCCATTTTCATTTTACGAAGACGCATAATGTTTTATCCCGTAAAATTCCGGTTAGGTTTAATTAATTGTTGAGATAATAATGTCAAAAGATTCTACTAATGTCCTTGATACGTTTGAAAGTCCTGAAACTGATCGTGATTATACCATCCGTATTACTATGCCTGAATTCACTTGTTTGTGTCCCCTCACCGGGCAACCCGATTATGCCAAGTTCCAACTAGAGTATATTCCAGATCTGCTGTGTGTAGAACTCAAGTCTTTGAAATTATACATGGGCTCGTTCCGGGATACAGCCGCTTTTCACGAAGCTTTCACGAATAGAATACTGAATGATTTAGTTGAGCTCACTGAGCCACGTTTTATGCGCTTAACTGCTGATTGGAACGTGCGCGGCGGCATTTTTACCACAGTAGTGGCCGAACACAGAAAAGACGGTTGGCAAGCTCCCACTAAAGTTGATTTGCCATAAATCAATAAGTTACGGTTTTTTTAAAAGACATGGTTTTGGCCAACCTATAACCATAGACGGCCATAAAGTACTCAGGTCTGGTAGCTAGGCGCGATTACACGATACGTTGGTACCCCCCTGGCAGCCCGTGTTTGGATAATACTAACTGCCAGAGTTGCAGTTTACGCGCACGAAATGCCCCGGCACAAGTGAGTAGATAATACTTCCACATACGATAGAAACGCTCATCATAATTGCCTTTCAGATGCTTTAAATTGGGCCAATAGCGATCAAAGTTCTCAAACCAAGCCATTAGAGTCGCGTCATAGTAAGCGCCAAAATTATGCAAATCCTCTAACACAAAAAATTTCTCTAGTTCTGGTGCTAGCAAAGATAAGGAAGGTACGGTTCCATTGGGGAAAATATATTTATGAATCCAAGGATTGGGAGACGAAGTTTGTTCGTGGCATCCAATAGTATGGAGTAAAAACAAACCATCAGATTTCAAACAACGTGACGCCCTCTCGAAATATTGTGCATAGTTCTTTGCGCCAACATGTTCAAACATACCCAGTGACACGACATGGTCAAACTGCTGATCAAGTAATCTATAGTCCTTGACGACGATATTAATGGGCAGATCTTTGTAACGCTGACTTGCATACTCCGCCTGATCTGTGGAAATAGTAACCCCCGTCACTTTTACGCCATAATACTCGGCTGCATAGCCGGCAAAACTTCCCCAACCACACCCAATATCTAATACATGTTGCCCGGGCCTCAAATCTAACTTTTGACAGACCAAATCCAGTTTTGCCATTTGTGCGGTATCCAAATCCTGCGCTTGTTTCCAATAAGCACAGGTATAAGTCATACGCACATCAAGCATACTCTCAAACAACTCTTGGCCGAGATTATAATGCTGCTCACCGACTTGATAAGCGCGTGTCAGCGCCTGCATATTGGTCAATTTAGCTAATAAAACCAATGGCAGATGTTCACGACGAACAATCTGATTTCTAAGATCACCCGACAGTGCTTTATCAATAAACTGATCAAGCTTATCGACATCCCACCAACCCTCCATATAAGCCTCACCTAGGCCTAACAACCCCTGAGTGAATACTCGCTTAAAGAAGTTTTCATGATGCACTTGCAGATCCCATGGACGACTTCCATTCACTTGAATATCAGCGCAGGCCAATAAGTCAGTCATTTTTTTTTGCAAGTCCATCATAAATATATATGGCAGCAGCATGCTCAATAATTATTATTAATAATTAATATATATTATTGATTATAATAATCAAGCAAACAGGGAAATGACTAAGATAGTAAATTAATTGTCTGCACAGCGTATAGAGCTGAAATAGCCAATAATATGGGTTAGATGTTTCTATTAATAATAATTTATATACAAATATTTTCAGCGATACAGAGAGTTAAGTCCTGAGAGATGGATTGTTACAGACAGACTGTAAAAATATATTTTACAACATACAAAAGTTGCTACGAGATATAACGTTCTAACCGCTTCATGCCCTCGTGCAAGCGATCTTCATGACTGGTGTAAGCGAGGCGTATATATTGCTGCGCACGATATTGACCAAAATCACAGCCTGGGGTGACAGCAACACCCGTTTTTTCAAGTAGTTGCTGGCAAAACTGAAAGCTATCTTCACTCACATCAGCTATATTCACATAAACGTAAAACGCACCCTGTGGAATACAGGGCACTTTGATCGGCATCTTATTCAGCGCATCACAAATTAAATCTCGTCGTTGCTTAAATATATTTCTGCGTTGTTCAACGATCTCAAATGTCTGCTCATTATAAGCGGCCAATGCAGCAAACTGTGCAGGAGTAGAGCTGGCCAGATAGGTGTTTTGCGCAATCGCATCTAAACTCTTGATATAAGCATTGGGAGTCACACACCATCCAACACGCCAGCCCGTCATACCAAAATATTTTGAAAAACTATTGATAACGAAAATATTATCTCGCATCCCTGCCACTGAGCTTGGAGTATTGCCATAGTTTAGGCCTTGATATATTTCATCAACAATCAATACGCTGCCTTTAACTGCAAGAAAATCAGCAATCGCTAATAACTCCTGTTTGTCAGAAACTGTACCGGTTGGATTAGAAGGACTGGCTATAAGCACTGCTGCCACATCTTCATGCCAATGAGTTTGAACCCCCTCTAGATCTAACTGAAAATCACTGATTTCATCGACAGCCACAGCTTCAATTTTAGCTTTAAATAACTCGGCAACATTACGATTACAGGGATAAGTCGGGTCTCCAATCATCAGTGTTTTTCGCTGCTGGAGCACATAAGAAAATACCAACTGTATTGCCCCAGATGCCCCCGGGGTAATAAAAATTTGCTGCTCCTCTACGGCACAATTAAAACGCTGAGCATAATCCTGACTAATCGCGGCACGCAATTCTGGTAAGCCTTGTGCCGAGGTGTAAAAAGTCTGCTGTTTTTCAAGAGCCACGATACCGGCATCCAGAATCGGTTGTGGGGCTGGAAAATCAGGCTCTCCAATTTCCATATGAATAATATCATGCCCTTGCGCTTCCATCTGTTGACAACGCGCCAAGATATCCATCACATGGAATGGTTTGATTGCAGAAGGTTTCAGCACCTATTTTCTCTTATAGTGGCTCATCATGCGTTCACGTTTACGAATTTGTCTGGGTGTGAGCACATTGCGTTTGTCTGCATATGGATTATCAGGCGAACGTAATAAAAAGCGAATCGGGGTACCAACTAAACGCAACTTTTCTCTGAAGAAATTCTCTAAATAACGCACATAAGATTTTGGCAGTTGACTGGTCTGAGTGCCATAAAGAACAAAGGTTGGCGGGTGAGATCCACCTTGGTGAACATAACGTAATTTGATTCGTCGACCTCGCACCATGGGTGGGGGATTATTTTCTATCGCATAGCCGAGTAACTGATTAGCTTCCGATGTGCTTAAATCAACTGCAGCCGATCGATTAGCCGAGACCACGGATTGCATAAGCTTTTTCAGCCCAACACTCTTCTGCGCTGATATTTTAATTTTATCGACATATTCTAAGTATTGATAGCGAGTATCCAAGGCATATTTCAATGCATGATTATCATCATGACTAGCCGCATCAGTTTTGTTAAGTGCTAGCACTAGCGCGCGCCCTTCACGTAAAACAATCTCTAATAAAGTGCTATCTTGATCGGCAATACCTTCTGTCACATCTACCATAAAAATAATTACATGTGCAGATGAAATAGCCTCCAATGTTTGCACGATGCTAAATTTTTCAACACTTTCACGCACTCGGCTTTTACGTCTCACCCCTGCTGTGTCAATTAAAGTAAAGTGATGTTGATTATACTCAAATGGGATACGCACACTGTCACGAGTGGTACCCGGCACAGAGGATGTCACACACCGATCTTCTTTCAGTAAGGCATTTATTAATGTTGACTTACCTGCGTTGGGACGACCGATGACAGCAATACGTGTGATTTTTTCATCTTCATCTTCTTCTGTGTCTTGATCACTATCACTAATAAACTTAGGCTCCGGCAGATCAGCCAGTAGCGTTTCTATCATCGACTCAACACCACGCCCTTGTTGAGCGGCAATAGTAAATAACTGCGGAGCTCCAATTTGATGAAACTCTCCTGCGATAATATTCGCATCCAATCCGTCTATCTTATTCACCACTAAAGAAAATGTAATACTGCGTTTACGTAGCATGTCGATAATACGAAAATCTTCTGGCACTAATCCATCTTTAGCATCCACCAGAAATAACACAATATCGGCCTCCTCAATCGCGACATCTGTTTGCGAGAGCATGCCAAGATCGATCTCGTTTTTATCATCAACAATACCGCCAGTGTCGATAACCACACAGCTTTTAGAATAGCGATGACTGAAACCATATTTTCTATCGCGAGTTAGACCAGGGTAATTGGCCACTAGGGCGTCTCTTGATTGAGTGAGAAAATTGAAAAGCGTTGATTTACCAACATTTGGTCGGCCGATTAAGGCAATTACAGGACCCATATATGTAACCGGTTGAAAAAGATTTTATGCGTGACTTTTACATCCCACATGAGAAAAATTATTGAATAGATAAGGCAGACAAATGACCACTACGCTGGACCATATGAATCTGTGATGCGGTAGAGGTGCCTGCTGAAAACAAATGCTGGCTGGCTATATCTTTACGTCCAACTATACTGCCATCTTGTTTTGATAATACGTGTACATAGCCATCAAAATCACCTACTAAAACATAATCAGCTAATAGCATGGGAGCGGATAATTGACGGTACTCGAGCTGATTTTGCACCCAGATAGTGACCCCTGTATTACGATCTAATGCCCATACATGATCGTCCTTATCACTCACATAGAGCAGCGATTCATCATTAGCCACACCCGTCGCCGAAGCGATATCACGCACCCAAATCGGCTGCCCATTGGATCGATTAATAGCCATTACACGACCATGGTAACTGACCGCATAAACAATATTTTCAGTCACGACAATTTGTCCATCGCCATCGACCATTCTGTCCAGCTCACTGCGACCTGAAGGCACAGACACACGCGCTTCCCACAACAAGTTTCCCGATGCCATATTAATAGCAATCACCTTACCGTTATCCATACCCGCATAGATGATTCCATCCACAATAACGGGCACACCGGCACCGAATAAAGTTAACGCTGGCATCGTTTCAGTCACCGTCCAGCGCTTCTGCCCACTATCGGCGTACAAAGCTAAAATTTGATTATTGTTGGTTCGAATGACGATATCGTCTTCAGTATGTGCAACAGCCATGACTTCTAAACCTAATGACACAGACCAACGCTCACTGCCATCTTGAAGGTCAAAAGCTTTCAATTCACCATCCTGAGTACCCACAACAGCAATTTCTCTGTTACCTCCTACACCTCCTGATAGCTGTTGTTGTATAGACTGTTTCCAGACCATCCGACCGTCTTGAACGTTGATTGAAGCCAGCTCTCCGTTCTCACTACCTACGATTAAATTCTGATTATAACCATGCGGTCTGATGATAACTTTGCCCCCATTACCTCGAACGGATGAATCATCCCATACTTTTTTAAGCTCTACAGAGGCATCAATCTTTTCTAACTGCTTGGGCTCACGCAGTGTCAGCTCAACTTTTTCTTCGTCATCACCAACAAAAGGTAAATAACTACACGCACTCACGACCACAAATAAGGCCAACATGATGCACTTATGCAATATATTAATTAAGCTCATAATGTAAGAGGTCTCAGTGAAAATGACATTTGCTATAGCGTATTACCTTTACACATTTGACTGCTGTGTTGCCATTGCATTATCACGCTTCATCTCCAAATAACTAATATCGGATTCTTCAGCTGTGGCGATTGCTGAATCATAGGCCGCACGTGCCTCTTCAAACTCACCACGACTGACGTGCCAATCACCACGTAATTCTTCTTTCAATGACGCATAGGCTAATGGAAAATCATGATTGAGCAGGGCTTGAGCCAGCTCCAATTGTTTCTGAGTAATATAAATACGGATTAAACGCAACTTAGCCACAGACTGAATGGTGTCTTGCTGGGCATTGTCAATTACCCACTGTAAATTCTCTACAGTCTTTTCATACTCAACATTTTCTGCATGCACTTTAGCTAACATCAAACCCGCAAGTGCAGCATAAGGGGTTGAAGGAAATTCTTGTTTTAGCTGTTGAGCTTGCAAAACAACGGCATCAATATCTTGTGCTACTATGGATTGTTGCATGACATCATATCTATCTGAAGCCATCATATATTGCTGCTCTTGATAAGCCCCCCAACTTTTCCAGCCGACCAAGGAACCAATACCAAGTGCCACCCCTATGACTGCCGCGGAGCCATTTTGCTTCCACCATTCCTTGAGCGCATCTAATTGTTGTTCTTCTGTTTCATTCTCTGCCATGTTTATCTCCTAGCACATGGAATAAATCAACCTTTTGCAAGAGTCGATAATTGATCTAACCCACAGGTGATTTGGGGTACATCTTGTTGTAAATTTTTTACTGTGATGCATCCATTATTGAGCTCTTCGTCACCGATAATAATGGCTAATCTAGCATTGGCGCGATCAGCTCGCTTCATCTGGGACTTGATACTACCACCTCCACAATTCATCTGAATAGCAAATTCAGGTAATTCCTTGCGAATTTGCTCACAAACATGAAATGCATAGCGTGTAACTTGCTCACCAAGCGTAATCATATAGGCGTCCAAAGTGGGAGTTTGTTTGCTCAGATTCTCCTCAACCAGGCTATATAATCGCTCAATGCCAATAGCAAAACCCGCAGCAGGGGTATTCCTTCCACCCATTTGGCCCACTAGGCTGTCATATCGCCCCCCTGCGCAAATAGTTCCTTGCGCACCTAACTGATGCGTCACCCATTCAAATACCGTACGATTGTAATAATCCAATCCGCGCACTAATGTTGAATTAATCTTAGCTTCAACACCACATTGCTCCAACATAATACAGAGTTTTTCGAAATGCTCTCTAGCCTCAGCATCTAAATAATCAAACAATAAAGGGGCCTCTTTTACTACAGCCTGCACCTCAGGATTTTTACTATCTAAGATTCTCAATGGATTACTATGCAAACGTCGTTTTGCGTCTTCATCCAAACTCTCAGAGTGATCCGACAAGTAAGCAATCAAGTCTGCTCTGTGTTTGCTTCTAGCCTCACTATCGCCAAGGGTGTTAATCTGTAGTTCTAAATTTTGACTGTCTAGGCCTACCGCCTGCCACATACTTTGCGTCATAAGTATCAGCTCTAGGTCAATATCCGGCCCCGCCATTCCAAATGTTTCGACACCCAATTGATGAAATTGACGATAACGACCTTTTTGCGGACGCTCACGACGAAAGAATGGGCCTAAATACCAATAACGCTGCTGTTGATTATGCAACCAACCATGCTGCACACCTGCTCGTAAAGTACTGGCTGTTCCCTCTGGTCTAAGTGCTAGCCAATCACCTCCACGGTCCTCAAAAGCATACATTTCTTTCTCAACAATATCGGTCACTTCACCAATTGATCGTTTAAAAAGCTCAAGCTTTTCTACAATCGGCGTACGGACTTCATAATAAGCATACTGTCGTAGCACCGCGATTAATTGACTCTCTAATAGTCTCAATGGAGCCGTATCTTCAGGAGCCAAATCGTGCATACCACGGATTGATTGAATATTGTCACTCATAATTTGAATAGTCTTTAAGATTTCGATGGCTATCTTACATCACTTAAAATCTATGTGAGATCAAACCACCTTTATTTACACCAAATCTTGCCAGATTAGCGCCATAGCCATGATCTGATTGATCTTGCAACACACCATCAACTCGCACCTCAACCGAAGGAGAGTTACCCAGAAATACATTAACTTGACCCTTAACCGTGATAGATTTAACACTACCCATCTCATAAAGACCAAAAGCTAAGCGATTAAGTTTGTCATCCACTATCTCTAGCCAGCTGTCTTGATGAAAGTGCAAGGTTAATTGAAATTGATCCACCTCCTCTTGATCAGCTTCAATGACTGTTTGTATGACCTCTACTGCTTCAGCAATTTTTTCAGCATCAGTCGATTCAATCGATAAATTTTCATTAGCACGGATTGATGATTGTGAAGATGATGACATGGGCTGTTCAAATACGTCACCCTCACTTTGTTGCTGTTGCTCGAGTGAGATAGTAGTGGTTTTCACGTGGGTCTCATCAGAGGTAACTTTTTGGTCAGCAATCACTTCTGACAGCTGTTTCTGATGCTGGCTATCATCATCAAAGTTTGATTGTGTAGCTAATGATTGCAATTGTTCAATTGGTGTTTCAGATTGAGCTGCAATTTGCTTGTCATCTTGCTGGGTAAATACAGATGATAAAGGCACAGGGTCGTTAGTATTATTACTCATCCAAGTCAGCAAGGCATAGCCCATCCACAGCGATAGAAATATAATCACCAACCATTTGATCAAGCTAAGGATAAACGTGACAGAAGCATTTCGCGTGACTTTAACCTTCACTAGATTAGAGGGATTTTGTTGCTGATACTGAGGTTGAAATTCATTGTAAGCATCTAAAATGGGACGTTCGTCTATATCTAATAGTTTTGCATAATTACGAATATATCCCTGCACAAACACTCTTGACGGCAGACTGTCAAAATCATCACTCTCAAGTGCAACGATGATGGAAGCATCTAAATGAATTGCTTCAGCCACCTGGTTGATATCCAATCCAAGCGCCTCGCGTGATTTACGCAGAGTTGGACCTATAATTAGTTGTGTTAATTGCTCACTCATCAACACTATCCGCAAGTTTTGCAGCTTGAGGTGAATCTGGATACTGATCAACAAGCTGTTGAGAATAGATTAGCGCTTGTTTTTGATTACCTAGGGCAGATTCAATCTGATATGCCAATAGCAACGAGTCACCCGTTTGTTGTGAGTGGACCTCAAACTCAGATAATTTTTTTTGTGCTTGCACAAAGTTTTCAACTTTAAAATACAACTTAGCTAATTGATAAAGTGCTATACGCTGTCCATTTTGTAACTCAAGGCTGTGTTGAAAATACTGTTGAGCAACATCATAGTCGGGAATTTCCATCGCACACACCCCCGCCATCAAAAAAGCATTCGCGCGTGTTGGATAAAGCGGGTCTTGCAATACGAAGTTAAAATATTTTTGTGCTTGTTGGTAACGTTGATGGCGGCATAGAAAAGCGGCGTAATTATATAGACCACTGCTATCTTTATTATCTATTGCCAGCGCTTTTTTATAATATTCTTCTGCACGCTCTATTTGATTAAGTTTCTCTTGCAAAACCGCATAAACCCAATGTGCTTTTGAAGATTTTGGATCTTGAATAAATGCACGTTTTAACTTTTCATCGGCAGCCTTATAATTTTCATTAGCAATATAATTAGCGCCGAGCTGGACATTAATTTCGGCCGCTTTAGGATTGTATACGAGTCCATCTGCATCCTGTACATTTGACGGCGTGGTCATACATCCAGTTAAAAAAACTAATAATAAGATAATTAAGCGCATTGAGTACCTATCTTACGGCTAATTAGAGAGCGCTCATACATCTTCACATAATGATTGCTTCGTTGCGCCTTATCCACCACTTGACCTGCCAGCTGACCACAAGCAGCGGCTATATCTTCTCCACGAGGTCGACGAGTAATAACGACTATACCGCTGTCCATAAGAATTTGACTAAAGCGATCGATAGTTGACTGTGGTGATCGCTCATAACCCGAGCCCTCAAAACTATTAAACGGAATCAAGTTAACTTTAGCGCGCATCCCTTTAAGAATTTTTACTAACTGCCGTGCTTGCTGATCACTGTCATTCACGTCTTTTAACATGACATATTCAAAAGTCACACTCTCTTTACGGTGCTTGTTATCTAAATAACGTCTACAAGCGGCTAGTAAATCCTCAATTGGAAATTTACGATTCAAAGGTACTAATTCATTGCGCACTTCATTGCTAGGAGCATGCAATGAAATAGCTAGACTGACATCAATTGTCTCAGACAAAGTATCAATTTTTGGCACCACGCCTGATGTGCTCACTGTGACTTTACGCTTCCCCAAACCATAAGCATGATCATCTAATAATAATTTAATGGTAGGTAATACTTGTTTGTAATTCATAAGTGGCTCGCCCATACCCATATAAACGACATTGGTCAGCATCGATTGACCCTCATAGAGCGCACGCAAACGCTGATCTGCTAGCCACACTTGTCCGATGATTTCTGCTGCGCTTAAGTTGCGATTAAATCCTTGTCGTGCGGTTGCACAAAACGTACAGTCTAAAGCACAGCCCACCTGTGATGATATACATAATGTGCCGCGATTAGTTTCAGGAATAAACACCGTCTCAATAGCATTCCTCGACTCACCTTCATCTGCGTCTACTCGCAATAGCCATTTGATGGTTCCATCTTTTGAGATTTGTTCCGACTCAATCTGCGGAACGATGATTTGAGCTTTTTCTTGCAATAAACAGCGCAGTGATTTGCTAAGGTCAGTCATAGCACTAAAATCAGTTACACCACGTTGATAAATCCATTGTAACAACTGCTGCGCACGGAATTTTTTATCCCCTAAAGAGACAAAAAATTGTTCTAATTCTGGTCGGCTCATACCGACCAGATTAGTGTTGCTATTTATATCCTCTAGCTTCGTGGACAAAGCTCATCCTCTGAGAAGAAAAACGCAATTTCAACCGCTGCCGTTTCAGGCGCATCTGAACCATGCACAGCATTGGCATCAATACTATCAGCAAAATCCGCACGGATAGTTCCAGCAGCAGCTTCAGCAGGATTGGTTGCACCCATGACATCACGATTCTTTTTGATAGCATCTTCACCTTCCAACACCTGAACCATAACAGGACCAGACACCATGAACTTAACTAGATCCGAGTAAAAAGGACGATCCTTGTGTACCGCATAAAAACCTTCCGCTTGAGCTTGTGACAAGTGCATCATTTTTGCAGCCACTATGCGCAGTCCAGCTTTCTCAAAACGAGCATAAATTTCACCAATAACATTCTTTGCCACTGCATCAGGTTTAATAATTGAGCACGTGCGTTCCATTTTTCATATCTCCTAGTTGCTAATTCAAT
>CAZKDD010000010.1:0-14524 GCA_964551535.1 uncultured Thiotrichales bacterium
ACCATAGAGTTACCAGCAGCCATGGGAATCAAACCAAAGGGTTCATATGCACGTCGCCATAGCTTCATGCCATCGCCTTGATATAGCCATGCATTCATTTCATTCGCGTTCATGCCGAAAGGTACCGTCGAAAAAAACTGGAAAGCGGGGTTCTTACCTTTCCAATAATAGGCAGAGCCGTGGCCCATCTGTGCAGTGCCAGATTGCACAGCATCGAAACTTTCAAAAGCTGGCACGATCTCTCCCGCCCCATAAACCTTAATTTTAAGGCGACCGTTAGACATTTCAGCAATGATATCAGCCAAGTATTGAGCGCCAGTGCCCAATCCGGGGAAATTCTTCGGCCATGTAGTGACCATTTTCCACTCAAAGGTCTGCTGCGCAGAACTCGGTTTGAGAGCATTGTTGCTTTGCTCCTCACCACAGGCATTGAGACCAACACTGGCCGCACCAACGCCCATTAACTGCAAGAATTTTCTTCGCGTATTATTTTCCACCCCTGTTCCCTTTCTCTGCTTCGATCATGACATTAATTAGAATTCAGCCAATCTTGGTAAGATTAGCATAAGCAACAACCAACCATTTTGATCCACTACGCTCAAATTTAACTTGAGCACGTGCACTTTTACCTTGCCCCTCAAGATCTAACACTACGCCTTCACCAAATTTACTATGCGCCACTCGTTGGCCGATATTGAGACCATCATTATTCTCACCAGAGATTCTTTTCTTCACTTTTTGCATTGGCTCTGGGCGATGAATCGTCTGTGTAATATGTGCTCTTGGCCTCACTTCCACCATCAACTCCGCTGGCACTTCATTAATAAATCGTGATGGCGCATTATAATTATCATTGCCATATAAACGTCTCGCCTCGGCATAGCACATCATCAAGTGTTCACGTGCACGTGTTATCCCTACGTAGCATAAACGGCGTTCTTCCTCGACACGGCCTGGCTCATCCATAGACATACTGCTTGGAAATAAACCTTCTTCCATGCCGACCAAAAATACTAACGGAAACTCCAACCCTTTAGCTGAGTGCAAAGTCATCAACTGAACGCAATCTTCCCACTGTGAAGCTTGCCCTTCACCAGACTCCAAAGCCGCAGTGGAAAGAAATGCTTCTGTTGGCGTAAGCTCTTCATCATCCTCAGATTCATAACGAAAGCCCCGCGCCGCTTCAATTAATTCTCCTAAGTTTTCAACTCGTGATTGACCTTTTTCACTGCGATCTTTCTCAAAGTGCATTTGTAAACCTGAGTCTATAATCACTTGTTCAATTTTCTCATGCAAATCGAGTTGATTAGATTCACTGGATAATTTTTCTATCAAGGTGATGAATTGTTGCAAAGCCCCACTGGCGCGAGCAGCTAACTGACCTGCCGCCAATACCGCTTGAGTAGCATCCCATAATGACAAAGATTGAGCCCGCGCATGGTCACGAATCACTTGCAAGGTGCGATCACCTATCCCTCTTGGCGGATGATTGACAATGCGCTCGAAAGAGGGGTCATCCATACGATTTGAAATCAAGCGCATATAAGCCAATGCATCTTTCACTTCAGCACGCTCGAAGAAACGTAAACCACCATAGATTCGATAAGGAATCTGTTGTGAAATTAAATTCTCTTCAAACACACGGGATTGTGAATTCGACCGATACAAAATTGCCGCCTCACTGTATTTCCGCCCTTCTTGATTGACCCACTCACGGATGCGTTCAATTACAAAACGAGCCTCATCATGTTCATTGTAGGCGGCATATAATTGTATAGGCGTACCTTCATTCCCCTGAGTCCAGAGCTTTTTACCTAAACGCCCTTGATTGTTGCTAATCAATTCATTGGCTGCAGATAATATCGTGCTAGTAGAACGATAATTTTGTTCTAATCTAAATGTCTGTGTGTCTTTATTATCCTTACTGAACGAAAAAATATTTTCAATTTTCGCACCACGCCATCCATATATAGACTGATCATCATCACCAACAGCAAATATGGGAGTGTGCTTACCCGCAATCGCTCGCAACCAATCATATTGAATCGAGTTTGTATCTTGGAATTCATCCACTAACACATGTTGAAAACGATGATGGTAATGCATGAGTATATCTTGATTGTTTTTCAACAATTCTAAACTGCGCAATAATAACTCAGCAAAATCAACCACACCTGCTCGCTCACATGCACTCTCATAAGCCGTATAAATACGAATGAATTGACGCGTAGTTAGATCACCATTGTCTTGCATTTGATGAGCACGCAGGCCTTCATCTTTACGTGCATTGATAAACCATTGCGCTTGTTTGGCTGGCCATTTTGATTCATCCAACTCCAAACCTTTCATAATGCGTTTAACTAATCGAAACTGATCTTCTGAATCTAATATTTGAAACGCTTGCGGCAAGTTGGCTTGCTGCCAATGAGCACGCAACATGCGATGTGCAATGCTATGAAAAGTTCCAACCCACATACCAGAGAGATTCGTTTCTAGTAAACTCTCAACACGCCCGCGCATCTCAGCAGCTGCTTTATTAGTAAAAGTGACTGCTAACAAACCGTAAGGTGACGCACCCTCAACATTACACAACCAAGCAATGCGGTGAACTAGAACGCGCGTTTTTCCACTACCAGCACCTGCCAAAACTAACGTTGGTCCAGGCACAGCAGTCACTGCATTACGTTGTTCTTCATTTAATCCATCAAGTATGGGAGAAACATCCATGAGACTATTATTTTTCTATATTAGGTAAGCAAATATATAATTGTGCTGGTGGCTATAAGCATTGTTATTGTCAGTGCTGCAGTAAACCATTTTTGGCGTTTGATCTGTTGTTCTAGTCGTTCAATTTTTTGCATCAACTGAGTATCAGCTGGCTGGCTTTGATTATGGGTGTGTAATGCTTGATAGATTAGCGCAGGAATTTCAGGTGATTGTTCTAAAATTTTTGGCAAGTGATTTTTCATGCCTTTAATGAGCGCGTGGACGCCAACCTGTTCACTCATCCAACGATCAAGAAATGGTTTAGCGGTTTGCCACAAATCCAAATCAGGATCTAACTGTCTGCCTAGACCTTCAATATTCAATAATGTTTTTTGCAGTAAAACCAACTGTGGTTGTACTTCCATTTTGAATCGGCGTGCTGTTTGAAATAAGCGCAACAATAAATTGCCAAAAGAAATTTCACTGATCGGCTTTTGAAATATAGGCTCACATACCGTTCTGATAGCTGACTCAAAATGATCTAGACGCGTGTCTGGCGGTACCCAGCCAGACTCCAAATGCAGCTCGGCGACGCGACGATAATCACGATTAAAAAAAGCCAATAAATTCTCAGCTAAATAGCGCTGGTCCTCAACTGTTAAAGTTCCCATAATGCCAAAATCCACACCCAAATATTGAGGGTCTTGTGGATTTTTATAAGAAACAAATATGTTGCCTGGATGCATATCAGCGTGAAAGAAATTATGCTGGAATACCTGCGTGAAAAATATATGCACACCACGCTCAGATAATTTTTTCATGTTGATATTGTTTTCAGTCAAGGTCTCAACATCATTCACCGCAATGCCATAAATACGCTCCATTACCATGACATCAACACGCGTCAAATCCCAATAAACTTCTGGCACATACAAATCAGCAGAGTTATCAAAATTACGCCGCAATAAACTTGCATTGGCTGCTTCACGCAATAGATCTAATTCATCTAAGATAGTCGTTTCGTAGTCAGCTACTACTTCACGAGGACGCAAACGTCGGCCATCTTCCCAATATCGATGTGCCATATCTGCAATTAAATGGAGCAACTCTAAATCTTTTTGAATATGTTTTTTTATGCCAGGACGTAATACTTTTACAACCACATGAGTACCATCTAACAAAGTAGCGGCATGCACTTGCGCAATCGAGGCAGAGGCAAGCGGCGTCTCATCAAATTCAGCAAAAATTTCACTCACTGGCGCCCCTAGAGATTGTTCTACTATCTTCTTAGCTTGATCACCAGGAAAAGGGGGAACTTGGTCTTGCAGTTTGGCTAATTCATTAGCAATATCATCCGACAACAAATCACGTCGTGTAGAGAGTGCTTGCCCAAACTTCACATAAATAGGGCCTAGATCTTCTAGCGTTCGTCTGATTCTTACACCATGCGAAATATCAATACGTCGAAACCAATGCCATGGCATGAGCAATAAAATAAATCGCAAAGGCCGAAAGAAATGAATTGCAAAGATAACTTCTTCTAAACCATGCCTCACCAGTATCATATTAATCTGGCAAATACGTACGAATTGTCTGACTAGACGCATGGCTGGTTTTTCTCGATATATTGATTAAGACGCGCTTCTAATCGATCTGTTCTGGCACGTAAATCATCAACATTTTCAATAAAATGTTCGACTTCACTTTTAGTTACTGCAATTTGTAAATCATCCTGCAAGTAATCCCGCACATCTAAACGGAGATTTTCCCCCAAACGGCGCACTACTGAAGCCATAGATTTTGCACCCGTGGCTATTTGATGGGCCAACACATCACCGGTATATTTTGAAATAACATCTTGCCAGTCAATTTCTATTTCATTCAACACTTTGTTAAATACACTAGCCACATGACTATCGCCTTGAATTTCTAGAGTGCCATCTTTCAAGAGCTGGTTTTGATCTCGTCCCGCCATCTTTTCAGACAAAACATGCATAGAAACGATAATAGCAGCATCACTTTGCTGAGATGGATCAGCCTCAATAAAACGCATGTTGTCAACTTGCATGCTAAATGTGAGATTAGGTTCTTTAATGATAATCGACAAAATCTTGTTATTAATACTTTCTAACGCCTGGGCACGCTCAGGATCACAATCCAAATAACGATTGAAGCTTGAGACTATGAAAGTGTTGAGTGCGGCTATCATCAATATTTATATCCGATATGTGCAGCCACAATACCACCACTCATATTCACAACACGACACTCATCGAAGCCCGCCTGCTCAAACATTCCTTTGAGAGTGAGTTGATCTGGATGCATCCGAATTGATTCAGCAAGATAGCGATAACTATCCTCATCACCAGCAATAGTTTTACCTAACCAGGGGAGTATAGAAAATGAATAGCGATCATAAATTGGTTGCAACCATTCATCAGGCTTTGAAAATTCCAAGACTATAAACTTACCCGCTGGTTTAAGCTTGCTATAGACAGAGGCCAAACACTTTTCTTTGAAGGTTACATTACGCAAGCCAAATGCCATAGTTATACAATCAAAGGTATTATCTTCA
Source organism: uncultured Thiotrichales bacterium (assembly GCA_964551535.1). Taxonomy (GTDB): domain Bacteria; phylum Pseudomonadota; class Gammaproteobacteria; order UBA4575; family UBA4575; genus UBA1858. The sequence goes on from CAZKDD010000010.1 coordinate 5,282, forward strand.
AACGGAAGATACTCCGCATTGGCCTGCACATAACGAAGATTTTTCATAATGCCATTGTCGATCATCTTGTCACGTCCAGTACGTAACATGCTGGCGTTGATGTCAGATAATATCACCGTGCCCTCTGCGCCCACACGTTTGCTAATCGCTGCTGCTAAATCACCTGTACCACCAGCCAAATCTAAAACCGTCTGACGTTCTCTTATAGCCGCGGTATGAATAACGAATTTTTTCCATAAGCGATGCAATCCGAACGACATGAGATCATTCATGACATCATAATTTTCAGCTACAGATTCAAACACATGACGAACTTTTTGTGTTTTTTCTTCAGGGCTTACCTTGCTATAACCAAAATGTGTTTTTGATTCATCATTCATTGAATTATCTTCTACTCTCAAAACTTTAATGAGAGTTTAGTGTGTTTTGCGTTTATGACCAGCGGCCTCAAGACGATCTAAGTAATCCTGCCATTTTGCAGTCTGCTTAATACCTAGGTCATAAAGATATTCAAAACTATACAGACCAGAGTCATGATTATCATCAAATACTAATCTCACTGCATAATTGCCAACGGGATCTATAGCGGTAATGCTGACATCTTCTTTACCAATCTGTAGCACCTCTTGACCTGGCCCATGACCGGCAACTTCTGCCGATGGAGAGTACACACGCAAATATTCGCAGGTATATTCAAAACATTTACCATCATCAAAAGTAATCTCTAATAATCTTGATTTCTGGTGTAGCTGTATTTCTGTAGGGTGTATTTTTGCCATTTGGACGTTCCATATTTAATTGCTAGACCTTAACAAATCTATGCGGATATTCATACTGACCGCAGCGACCATGAAGAGGTATGTTGTCTACAAAATGTAACGGCTTAAGTCCTCATCCTTACTCAATTCTGAGACATGAAGATCAACATATGCTTGATCAATCACTACCACTTCACCCTCTTTATCGGGTGCTTCATATGAAAGCGTCTCCAACAGTCGCTCCATAATGGTATGTAATCTTCTAGCACCAATATTTTCGGTTCTTTCATTAACATCATAAGCTGTTTGTGCAATGCGCCTAACACCACACTCAGTGAATTCTAGCCTTACGCCTTCAGTAGCGAGTAATGCAACATACTGTTCAGTTAATGAGGCATCGGGCTCAGTGAGTATGCGAACAAAGTCATCCACTACCAAAGCGTTCAATTCCACTCGTATGGGCAACCGGCCTTGCAACTCTGGGACTAAATCGGTTGGCTTAGAGAGATGAAATGCACCTGATGCGATAAAAAGAATATGATCAGTCTTAACGCTGCCATGCTTAGTCGATACAGTACAACCCTCGACTAAAGGTAATAAATCTCTCTGCACACCCTCTCTAGAGACATTTCCTCCATTATATTCGCCCTGCTTTGCAACCTTATCAATCTCATCCAGAAACACTATGCCATTTTGTTCTACTTGTTCTAATGCTGATAGCTTCAGCTCATCATCATTTATTAAATTCTGTGCTTCTTCATCAGTGACCAGCTTCAATGCTTCTTTCACTTTTAACTTGCGAGAGGTGGTCTGCTGTGCACCGATATTTTGAAACATGCCTTGTAACTGACTAGCCATGTCCTCCATGCCGGGGGGTGTCATTATTTCAATGCCTGAAGGAGCTGATCGCAATTCGATTTCAATTTCCTTATCGTCTAAATCACCCTCACGCAACTTTTTTCTAAACTTTTGTCTCGTTTCATTAGCAAACCCTTGTTGTCTATCCACTTCAGAGACGCCATACGATGCAGATTTAGGCGCTGGCAATAGCGCATCTAAAATCTTTTCCTCTGCCGCCTCTTGTGCTCGAAAAGCGACTTTAGAAATTTCCTTTTCACGCAACATCTTAATCGCACTGTCAACCAAATCTCGAATAATAGATTCCACATCACGACCAACATAACCCACTTCTGTAAACTTGGTAGCTTCAATTTTGATGAAAGGCGCTTGTGCGAGTTTAGCCAAACGGCGAGCAATTTCTGTTTTACCCACCCCAGTTGGGCCGATCATCAAAATATTTTTAGGTGTAACTTCCGCCTTCAGATTCTCAGTCAGTTGGATTCTGCGCCAACGATTACGTAATGCGATAGCAACTGCTCTTTTGGCTTGATGCTGACCAACAATATATCGATCTAATTCTTCTACTATTTCTCTAGGTGTCATGTTTGACATCTTAATTCCCTCAGAAAGCTGTTGATCAAAAAATATTTATTTGAGGACTTCGATGGTGGTGTTGGTATTGGTGTAAATACAAATACTGGCAGCAATATTAAGCGAGCTTTTGACTATTGTTTCCGCATCCAGCTCACTGTGTTCCATCAAGGCTCGCGCGGCGGCCTGTGCAAATGGCCCACCGGAACCGATCGCAATCAATGAATCTTCAGGCTCGATGACATCGCCATTACCGGAGATGATCAATGATGAGGTTTTATCCGCCACAGCCAATAACGCTTCTAGCCGACGTAACATTCTGTCTGTGCGCCAATCTTTAGCCAATTCGACAGCTGCCCGCGTTAAATGACCACTATGCTTTTCTAGCTTACCCTCAAAACGCTCAAAAAGTGTGAAGGCATCCGCCGTACCACCGGCAAAACCCGCTAAAACTCTATCATGATAGAGTCTGCGCACTTTGTTTGCGTTGGCTTTCATGATGGTATTGCCCAAAGTAACTTGCCCATCGCCTCCTAGCACTACGGTATTCCCCCGCCTGACGGAGACTATTGTTGTACCTTCAAATTGTTCCATGCTAGATCCTCAGTTTTTACAGGCGTGAATTGTACACTAAAGCCCAACATAATCAGCCACATATTATGTGGCTGATTATGCGTAAACACTCCTAAGTATCCAGTCTGTTACTGTGGCTGTTACTAATTAATCCAGCTTTTTTTTCGGTCTAATTTTTGCTCTAGGATGGGCATCATCATACACTTTAGCTAAATGTTGAAAATCTAATTGCGTATAAACCTGCGTGGTACTGATATTTGCGTGTCCCAATAATTCCTGTAAAGAACGCAAATCTCCACTCGACTGTAAAATATGGCTAGCAAAAGAGTGGCGAAGCATATGTGGATGTAAGTGCAGCCCTAAACCACATTGACGCGCCGCCTGTTGAACTCGACTTTGTACTGAACGTTGGGAAATACGCTGACCGCGCTGAGTAACAAATACTGCGCTCTGGTCATCTTTCACCATCTTGTCACGCTGACTATACCAAGCTTGCAGCGCCTTGACCGCCGCACTTCCAATCGGTAAGAAACGCGTCTTGTCTCCTTTACCTGTGACTTTAAGTTCAGGTACTTCTAAATAAACATCTTCTATATTCAAATTGACTAACTCACTCAGGCGCAAGCCAGAAGAATACATGAGTTCCATCATAGCAAAATCACGAATCTGTAACGGCTGCTCTGGATTGACATTCAGTAACTGATTGACTTGATCCACATCCATCACATTAGGCAATATCTTTTTTCCTTTTGGCGCCCGCACATCTGCGGCTGGATTACTAGTCAGGATAGCTTCTTTAAGACAGTAATTATAAAAGCTTCTCAGTGATGACAATTGTCGTTGCAAACTAGTGCTGACCAGACCCTGTCTATGACGATAAGCAATAAAGGCTCTAACCTCATCGCTAGTCGCACTGACAATGTTTGAGTTTTCTGTTGATGCGTTAGCCGACAAATAATCTTCAAATATTCTTAAGTCACGTTGGTAATTATCAATGGTTTTGTGCGAATAGCGCTTAATCGTCTTAAGATATTGAAGAAAACCCGTGAGATGATTGCTAGACATAAACCACAATCAAAATTTGATCAACGCGCTAGTTTGAAACAACGACTCAGCTTAGCACTTAATAAACTAGCCAAGTGTTCAAGAAACAGGGTCCCCATACCTTCATTAAAGCGCGTTTTATCTGTACTACCGAATATTAAAATGCCGAAGTTTTTTCTTTTTTGAGAATCTGCTTGTTGTGATTTTTTAGTCCCCACAGGATTCCCCAATGGCACTGCCACCGCAGATTGAATAGAAGACGGTTGAGTAAAAAATTGTTCTACCAGCGATTTAGAAAAAACACAGCCGCCCTGATCATTGGTTAATAAAGATTGACATACATCCAGCGACATCTCTTTATCAGTGAGTTTATTCTGCTCTGGCATGTTGATAAATTCAGGCCATCGATTGAAAACCATGCAAATATCAAGCGATGAAAATTCATCTATCAAGATACTATTGATATGGTCGACCACATGCTCATCGTTTTCAATTTCGAGTAAACGCAAGGTAATTCGTTGAGATTTCTTTTGTAGCTCCTCATTGTCATGCGCGAGACGCAACAAATTAAGCATGTTTTTCTCTAAATCATCATTCTTTTTACGCAAAGCTTGAACTTGACGTTCCAATAACGAGGTTGCAACCCCTGAATCATGTTTCAAAGCCAGCTCACTCAACACTTCAGCGTTTTTCTGAAAAAAATCCGGATGCTCCAAAAGATATTTTTTCACTTCTTGCACATTCACAGTAATAACATCCTCTTGTTGCAATGTGTTATCAGATGAACTTGTCATATTTCAACACTCCCTTCAAAGCTAATTTGTGTGGGCCCAGTCATAAATAAACGCTTGCTTTTTGAGTCACGATATATGTTTAGCTTACCACCCTGCATATTTACATCAACTGCAGCATCTAAACCTTTATACTTTTGCCCGACGGCGACAGCAGCACAGGCACCAGAACCACTGGCTAATGTCTCACCCGCACCTCGCTCGAATATACGCTGAATGATCGTATTGTTATTCACCACTTGAACAAACTGAACATTCGCTCGATTCGGGAAGCGCACATCTTGTTCAAGATGGCGACCAATCTCTCTTACTGCTACCCCATCAATATCATCAACAAAAATGACTGCATGAGGATTACCCATAGAAACCACATAAAACTCTACCTTGTGGTCATTCACTACTGCTTCATGCAAGTCCTTTTTCGGCGCGACAAAAGGTATTTCTTTATAATCGAAAATTGGCATACCCATTTCCACTTTAACTAGTGAGTCATCTAGGATTTGTAATTGAAAAATGCCTGCCAACGTCTCTACTTTAATATCATCTTTATCAATCAGTCCCTGTCGTCTGACAAATTGCGCAAAACAACGTGCACCATTTCCACATTGTTCTACTTCTGAACCATCATGATTGAAAATTCTATATTTAAAATCCACGCCTTCAATTAAAGTTGGCTCTACTATTAATAACTGATCACAACCTATCCCTAAATGCCTATCTGATAGACGCACAACATCCTCTGAAGATATGGTCAGCTGTTGTGATACCCCATCAAGCATAATGAAGTCATTACCCAACCCGTGCATTTTTAAGAAGTTAATTTTCACGTCTCGTTAACCTCACTGATAACAAAATATTTATGATCCAACAGGAAGTAAGCTCTCATGCTTCCATAAATCGGTCAATTGTTCACGGCGTCTAATTAAATGAACATGGCTTCCATCCACTAGCAACTCACAGGGCTTTTGGCGTGAATTATAATTACTCGCCATAGTCATGGCATAAGCTCCCGCAGACATCACCGCAAGATGATCACCCGGTGTCAATTCAGGCAATGTGCGCGCCTTAGCCAAAAAGTCACCACTCTCACATACTGGGCCAACCACATCATATTGCTGAGACTGTTTAGTGGTATCTTGTTTGAGTGGCAACACAGTATGCCAAGCTTGATAAAGAGCGGGTCTGATTAAATCATTCATCGCAGCGTCGACCATAGCAAATCGATTCACTTCAATATCTTTGATGTATTCCACTCGCGTGATCAGTGCCCCTGAATTCGCAACCAGAGAACGTCCAGGTTCAAGCACTAATTGATAATCCTTACCCGCAAATAAAGGTAATATTTTTGCAGCGAAGTCACTGTAAGTAAGCGGATCCTCCTGATCATAAGTGATTCCAAAGCCACCCCCTAAGTCAATATGCTTCAGCTTAATGCCCATAGCTTCAAGCTGGGCGACGAATTCAAATACGTGAATAGCCGCCTCATGATAAGGTCCCGACTCAGTGATCTGGCTGCCTATATGACAATCCACACCCACGGCTTGTACCCATGGATGGTCCTTAATAGATGCGTATAAACTTAGAGCCAGCTCACTGGCGACACCAAATTTACTCTCTTTCAAACCGGTAGAAATATATGGATGCGTCTGTGGATTGACGTTAGGGTTGATACGCAAAGACACCTTAGCGGGCATTTTCATTTCAGCCGCAATAGCACTTACACGTGACAATTCAAAAGCTGACTCAATATTAATACAAGCTATTTGATGATATATCGCGGCACGAATTTCATCATCTCTTTTGGCCACACCTGAAAACATAACCTTGCCAGCATCACCACCGGCGGCTAACACACGTTCCAACTCTCCCACTGAGACAATGTCAAAACCTGCTCCCCAGTCAGCCAATAATTGTAATACTGCAATATTAGAATTGGCCTTTACCGCATAACAAGGAAGACACTTATGCTCAGAAAAGGCCGCTTGAAGACTATCCCATTGTTGCTTAATCGCAGATTTAGAATAAACATAACATGGCGTGCCAAACTGTGTCGCCAAAGCTGCCAGTGATACTTCTTCAACATATAATTCATCTTGACGATATTCAAATCCAATAAATTGCTTCATATATTTTTAATGTGGTCTTATAAATTGTTATAGATTAATGGCGTATGGAATCTATGAATCTGATTGTTCGATAATAGAAGTTTCCGCCTCGTCCTCTGGCATGTAAAGATCCCCTGACTGCCCACAGCCACTGACAAGCAGCAGTACGGCGATTAGCATCAATATTGGCATTTGCTTATTCAAAATAATCATCCTGGTGGTGGTTTTATGTCTGTGTATGCGGTTGTTATTCCCACTATACGGCAAATTCGTTAAGCTCATTATAACCACCTATCACCAGGAGAGACACAAGTGCATAAACTAGATTATCTAGAAATACATGCCAGCAAGGATGCCGATGCCTTGGTCATATGGCTACATGGTCTGGGCGCTAATGGCTATGACTTTAAAGCTCTGATAGAACAACTAGAATTGCCCACTGAACTCAAAATACACTCCGTACTCCCGCACGCACCCACACTACCTGTGACTATCAATCAAGGCATGGCTATGAATGCTTGGTATGACATTTATTCATTGGAAGACAACTCCAAAGAAGATGAACAGGGAATTCTATGCGCCATGCAATCCATAGAAAATTTGATCGCAGAAAAATTTTCTCACATTCCCGCTGAACGCATAATCTTAGTTGGATTTTCTCAAGGCGGAGCTGTGGCACTGCATACCTATCTGCATAGCAAAACTGCATTCGGAGGTGTCATCGCCCTATCAACCTACCTACCCTTGAGCCATCTATACAAACACTATGACTCATCGAATAACGCACGCAAGTTTATTTTTATGGCACATGGGGAATTTGATGAGATCTTAAAACTCGATGTTGCACATCGATCACGCGCCACACTGGAGGCCATAGGCGCTGAAATAGAATGGCATCAATATCCAATGGCGCATACTTTATGCACCCAAGAAGTGGCAGACCTAAGTCAGTGGCTGATTAACCGCTTGTCGGCTTAAGCGCTACGCGTGCAGCCTGTATTTGTTGTTGTACTTGCTGTGGACTGGTTCCACCGGTGACATTTTTGGAACTCGCTGAGCCCTGTGCTTCCAACACCGCATAAACATCATCACTAATTGCAGTTGAAAGAGATTGATACTGTTGTAGATCTAACTGCGCCAATTCTTTTCCTGCATCAATAGCTATACGAACCGCGCGCCCCACCACTTCATGCGCATCTCTGAAAGCCACACCCTTGGATACTAGATAATCCGCAAGATCTGTAGCTGTTGCGTAACCCTTAGTCACAGCCATAGTAAGTTGCTCATGGTTAAATTGCACGTGTGGCACCATATCAGCATAAACACGCAAACATCCTAATACTGTATCTACTGTGTCAAATAATGGCTCCTTATCCTCTTGATTATCTTTATTGTAAGCCAATACCTGAGATTTCATCAGCGTAAGCATAGACATCAGATGCCCAAAAACGCGCCCACTTTTTCCACGCACCAATTCTGGCACATCAGGATTCTTTTTCTGCGGCATGATAGAAGAACCCGTGCAAAAGCTATCAGGTAGTTCAATGAATTCAAATTGCTGGGAAGCCCATAACACCAACTCCTCTGACATGCGTGACATATGCATGAGTAAGATAGATGCAAAAGAACAAAACTCAATAGCAAAGTCTCTATCACTCACTGCATCTAATGAATTACGAGAAACCGCATCAAAACCTAATTGTTCGGCAACATAATCACGATCTAGTGGAAAAGGGGTGCCGGCCAATGCGGCTGAGCCCAACGGCATAGTGTTGAGTCGTGCGCGACAATCCTGCAAACGTGATCTATCTCGAGTCAACATCTCGTACCACGCCATCATATGATGACCTACAGTGATCACCTGCGCCACTTGCAGATGAGTGAATCCTGGCATCAAGGTGGCTGCCTCGCGTTCAGCAACAGCTAATATTGCGGTTTGAAAACGCAGTAATTCTTGATCGATCAGGTCACACTGCGCTCGCATATACAGACGAATATCTGTTGCAACTTGGTCGTTACGCGAGCGTCCTGTATGCAATTTCTTACCTGGTTCACCGATTTTTTCAACCAGGCGTGACTCTATATTCATGTGCACATCTTCGAGATCCACACGCCATTTAAAATCTCCAGTCTCGATTTCATGCTTAATTTCATCCAAAGCCGACACAATGGCATCACATTCATCTGCACTCAGAATATTAATTTTTGCCAACATGCGGGCATGTGCTTGCGAACCGGCAATATCTTGCGCATACATACGCTGATCAAAGCTTACGGACGCGGTAAATTCTTCCACGAAAGCGTCTGTGGACTCAGTAAAACGACCACCCCAGGGTTTATTTTTCGATTCTTTATTGGACATAGGCGTAGGCTTGTTTGTGATACATCGGAATATAGCCTCTCTAGCGCTATACTGTAAACCAAACCTGACTGATTTAGCCATGTTATTGAAATTTAAAAAACAACCAATCTCGGCTCAAGAAGAAATTTGAGTGAAATGGATGAGCCGCCCGCGATCATTTTCACCACTGCATTCAGTGA
>CAZKDD010000011.1:0-14369 GCA_964551535.1 uncultured Thiotrichales bacterium
GACTAACTTGACACCAGCCTCGGGTAAATCCGGTGATTTAGCCTCTACATCAAGAACCAAATCACTTAACTGCAATTGCGCAGCCTCTAAATCCAACCTCATGTCACTACTAAGTTTCAACTCCACCACGCTTTGAGGAGAGGTTTGGGTAACACGTAGCGACACTTGTATCGGCGAAGACTCGGGGCGTCCAATGGCTCCACTTTTAAGATTGACTCGATCGATAGTGATGGTATTTTTGCCCAACATATCCTTATATGTGAAGCTGGCGTCACTGATTTTAATTCCAGCCACTTCAATACCTAGCGGAGTGTTTAGAGAACTATTGTCTCCAAGCTGATGTTGTGATTGTGGCTTTTTTGGGCTCGTGTCAGCAATTAAATCTTGCCAGTTCGTGTTACCAGCTTGATTTTTTTCTAGATTAACTTGTAAGCCATGTAATTCTATTGTGTCTGCTTTAAGTTGAAACATCAGCAGACTCAATAGATCAGCACGAATGATGACATTGTCTAACTGTGCAAATGTTTGCTGTGAGAAGCCTTCAGCATTGCTCACAGTCGTGTTGCCTAGTTGAATCCCCAATTGTGGGAATAGGGTAAATTCAATATCTCCAACTAAAGTCAGGTCTCTACCCGTGGCTTGACTGAAACTAGAAGTGATAAATTCCTTGTGATCATTGGGATCGATGACCAAGGTTACTACCCCTAGAGCCACTGCGATCAATAAAACAATACTAACGAGTGAGGTTATCAAAAACTTAATAATTTTCATTGCTACTCCTGATAATGACCCCAACCAAAAATGTTCTTACCTTGCCAGCAACTCCCCGAATCTTTCACCCAACCAATAGTGACTCTAACGTGTCCAAGTGCCTGACTTTCCGCCAGTCTTTTCTAACAACTGGATTTGCTGCATGGTCATGCCTTTGTCCACTGCCTTACACATATCGTAAATCGTCAATAGGGCAACTTGCACAGCGGTCAAAGCTTCCATTTCAACACCGGTAGGGCCTGTGGTCTTAACACGGGCAGTACAATAAACTTGATGCGCCTGTGGCTGACACTCAAAATTTAATTCGACTGATGTCAATGCCAGAGGATGACATAGCGGTATCAACTCAGAGGTTTTCTTGGCTGCCATGATGCCAGCAATGCGAGCAATACCAAGCACATCGCCTTTCTTATGACCCCCTGCTTGAATCAATGCTAGCGTTTCTGGCCGCATGCATATAACCCCTTCGGCGAGCGCTACTCGTTGAGTTTCTGGCTTGTCACCCACATCGACCATGTGAGCCTCTCCGGCGGTATTAAAATGTGTTAATTCATTCATAAATTGTTTCTAGTATAGTGATAGTATGTTGAATCATCAGTATGATGCGCCTAAAAATAATCATACACCAAGGCAGCTTACAACATCTTGTAACTGTCATATAGCTCCTTATAACGCCCAATTTATATTGGCACTTTTATAGCAACTTGGACCATTATGACGATTAGAGTACGTTTTTTTGCAAGCCTGAGAGAATCTATTGGAACCGGTGAAAAGATCATAGAAACAACAGACACACTGTCTGTCGCACAGGTATGGGCACACTGTGTTGAAACCATTCAATCAGCGGCCAATATACCCACCCATATTCCGGCCAATATACTCATCGCTATTAATCAAGAATATGTCAAACCCGATGCCATGGTGAATTCAGGGGATGAGGTAGCCTTCTTTCCTCCTGTCACTGGAGGTTAACTAGCAAATGATTAGCAACCAACTGTAGCAAGAAATATTGCCATTGGCGGTCGCTGTTACTGATCAATACTATCTTTATCAGAGAAACAACTAAGACAATTCTCTTGATGCTATCTCACTAATAGAAATAAAGCTCTGCGACCACGTTGAATGTTTAATAATAAACCCTGCCCATTTTTCTCCAATGCTTTCTCAAAGCTTTTAAAGTCATTCACAGGCACTTTATTTACACTCAAAATAACATCACCCGGTCTTAACCCCGCATATGCCGCTGGGCTGCCAGGCTTAAGCTTAGACACAATTAAGACGGGTTCTACACCACCTTGTGATTTTTCAAGTTGTTTCATTGTGATTTCAGCACCCACCAACTTGTCAGATAACGCCTTACCCGGCTTAGAGAGCACCTTGTTTTCTGCAATACGAGCTGTCACTTGTCGACTTTTACCATTGCGAATGATATTGAGTTGAATATCTTCACCCACGCGCATCAAGCCAATGATGTTTCTCATGTCGGTAGAATCTTGAACCTCATCGCCATTGATACTAATAATGACATCACCAGCCACTAGCCCTGCTTTGTCTGCCGCTGAATCCTGCTCTACCCTGGCCACCACCACGCCTTGTTTTTGCTTGAGTTTAAAAGCCTCAACTAATTCAGGTGTAAGATCTTGCGCAGTAAACCCTAGACGACCCCGCTTTACCTCACCATATTCAATCAGCTGGTCGACAATTTGTTGTGCCATGTTGACAGGAATAGCAAAACCAATACCAACACTGCCACCATTTGGCCCGACAATCGCCGTGTTAATGCCTATCAATTCACCACGTAGATTAACCAATGCGCCGCCCGAGTTACCGGGGTTAATTGAAGCATCGGTTTGAATAAAATCTTCATATTTTTCTATTCCTAAGCCACTTCTACCCAACGCACTAACAATGCCTGAGGTCACCGTTTGACCGAGACCAAAAGGATTGCCTATCGCGACAACAAAATCACCTACCCTAAGTTTTTCAGAATCAGCAATATCAATAGCGTTAAGATCATCCGCCTCTATTTGGATCACTGCCACATCCGCACCGGGATCACGACCGACTATGGTGGCATCGAATTTGCGCCCATCACTCAAGGTCACGACAATATCGTCAGCTTTTGCAATGACATGATTATTGGTCACTATGTAGCCTTGTTGTGCATCGATGATGACACCTGAGCCTAATCCGGTTTTTTTACGCTCACGACGTTGCTGAGGTACATCAAAAAAATGCCTAAAAAATGGATCATTAAATAATGGGCTATGCTGAACCACCATGCTGGAGGTAGCAATATTCACTACACTGGGTGTCACTTGTTGCAACATAGGAGCCAGTGTTGGCAACTTTTCCCCTTCTACGCTGACTGGCAGTCCCGCCCAACTATGGGTGTGGACAGCCAACAACAGGATCAGAGGGAGGGTTAATTTTTTCATAATGTTCATAGCTTAAATTTTTTGACGTTGTTTAATCCATAATCACTCGAGAGTGGCAAGCGGGCTAATCCAAGCTTTCGAAACGACCAGCCGCACGATTTTTACGCACCTCATCAATAGTGAATAATTGACCATTCATTGTGATGTAGGTTCCCGGTCTCGCCAATGATACGGCAGCACATGCAAAGCCGAGGTTAAACAAAGCATCACTGTCACGAAATCTAGCTGGCTGCATAGCACCCACTAATACGATAGTTTTGTCTTGTATGTGTTTGAGTGCTTGCCCAGTTTCTACCATGGTATCTGTGCCATGCGTTATAACTAGGTGTTGACAGGGATCTTGCTCTACTCTTGCAGCAATATCTCTACGGTCTTGATCACTAATTTCAAGACTATCTTTTTTCAATATACTGTCGATTGAATAATCAAAATTCACACCCGCCTGTTGCAGTATCCATTCAGCCTGAGGCTCTCCAATGGTGTAGTCACTCAGAGCATCAAAATATACTTTATCGAAAGTGCCGCCGGTACAGAGTATTTTTATTTCCATAACATCTCGCAATATCTATGTATGTTTCCCAGTAAGTATAGGTTATTCAATATTTTGGATTTGTTCACGCATCTGTTCAATACAGACTTTCATATCTACTGCCGCCTGTGTCGTTTTAATATCAGCCGATTTTGAACTCAAGGTATTAGCCTCACGATTCAATTCTTGCATCAGAAAGTCCATACGACGTCCAACGGGTTTGTCACTATTAACAACCGTATTGAGTTCGGACAAATGACTATCGAGTCGATCCAATTCCTCTTCGACATCTAATTTTTGTGCCATAAATACCAATTCTTGTTCTACCCTTGTCATTTCTATATCGATATTCATCTCTTCAATTCTAGAAATAATTTTTTCACGCACAGCTTGCAATACCTGTGGACGCCTAGAGCGCACATCTTTGACTAGCTGTGTGAGTTCATCACAGCGCTTGATAATCAACTCACGTAAACGCGCACCTTCTACTTGGCGATTTTCAACCAGCGCCTCAACGGTTTTTTGAAAACTGCTCCTCACCACTTCCAACAGACGATCCTGATCCACTGTGTTTTGCTCAGCCACACCCGGCCAGTTGAGTATATCGATAGGATTCACTGCGCCAACCTGTAGTGTGTCTTGCGGTCGATTCATAGCTTTATTCTGCAATTGTTGAACTTGCTTGAGCAAACTTTCGACCAGTGGCTCATTGACTGTTACCTCTAATTGCGTGTCTGAGGTTGTTCGCAATTTAAAAGAACAATCGATTTTGCCGCGACTAAGTGCATCTTGAAGTTGCTTTCGTAAAACAAATTCTGCCGCACGCACATCCTCAGGCAAACGAAAATTCATTTCTAAATATCGATGATTAATTGAGCGTATTTCCCATACAAATTGACCCAATGAGTGATTTTCTTCTATACGCGCAAAGGCGGTCATACTCTTAAGCATTGTGTACCCTTCTTAACAATAGTTTTGACTCACTAGTTATAAGTCCACCAGTTATAGTGTAGCTCACTAGCATCACCAGTATGGCTCTATGGCATGCATGCTCGTATAATGCGCGCCAATAAACTAGGAGATAGTTATGCGACCAAGCCAACGCGCACCAGATCAACTTCGCGATATTCAATTCACACGCCACTATACCAAGCATGCCGAAGGATCCGTACTGGTCGCTTTTGGAGATACTCAAGTCTTGTGCAATGCGTCTATAGAACCCAAAGTACCGCATTTTTTACGTGATCAAGGCAAGGGTTGGATCACTGCCGAGTATGGCATGTTACCTCGTTCGACGGGAAGTAGAATGGGTCGTGAAGCCAGTCGTGGTAAACAAAGTGGACGCACTCAAGAAATTCAACGCCTGATTGGACGCTCCTTGCGAGCAGCTGTCGATTTGCGCCTATTAGGCGAACATACGATCACTATCGATTGTGATGTAATCCAAGCAGATGGTGGCACTCGAACCGCCTCCATAAGTGGTGCTTATGTGGCCCTATATGACGCAATTAGCAAGCTAATGGAACTGAAAGCACTTGAAAAAAACCCGATTCAACATGCCATTGCATCCGTATCAGTGGGCATATTTAATCAAGTCCCGGTGTTGGATTTAGATTATGTAGAAGACTCCACTGCCGATACTGATATGAATATTGTCATGAATGACAAGCAACAATTTATCGAACTGCAAGGCACTGCAGAAGGTCATTGCTTTGACCAACAACAGCTTGATCAGATGATGGCTTTAGCTAAAACTGGCATTGCCACCATTATAGAAAAACAAAAACAGTCCTTAAGTGCATAAGCAGCGCAGAACCGTCACAGTGAATGATTCTCGTACCATCGTCTTAGCCAGCAGTAATCAAGGCAAGCTAACAGAAATTAAAAACATCCTCGCGCCTTATCCTTATCAGTTGCGCCCCCAGAGTGAATTCTCTATCGACGATGCCGATGAGACTGGACTCACATTTATTGAAAATGCCCTCATCAAAGCACGCCATGCTTGCGAACAAACAGGCCACATGGCGTTAGCAGATGATTCTGGCTTAGAGGTCGATGCCTTGCAAGGCGCGCCAGGCATATATTCTGCCCGCTACGCAGGCAAGCATGGTGATTACGCAGCTAACAATGCCAAGCTGTTAAACGCGCTTCAGTCTGTCCCTGAAGGCCGGCGCCAAGCGCGTTTCCACTGTGTCATGGTATTGCTACGCCATAGTGATGATCCAACTCCGATCATTTGCCAAGGGTGTTGGCATGGCGCTATTGCAAATGCACCCTGTGGCAGTGGGGGCTTTGGCTATGATCCACTGTTTTATCTGAGTCAATATAACTGTACCGCAGCAGAACTCAGTAATGACATGAAAAATCAAATCAGTCATCGTGCTCTTGCACTTCAACAACTCACGACACAACTCCAATATTTGTCTGCAAGCCACTGACTGCTTCTGTGCCTATACAACCACAACCAAGTTTTAGCTTATATATCCATTTACCGTGGTGTGTACATAAATGTGCTTATTGTGATTTCAACTCTCACGCCAGCAGCATCGAAAATTTGCCTGAACAACGTTATTTACAAGCATTATTACATGACTTACGACTGGCCTGTGAGCCGTTAAAAGATCGCACAGTACACTCAATATTCATTGGTGGAGGCACACCCAGCTTATTTTCAGCGCCAGCGATCGACCAGCTTTTAGCCGCCTGCCGTAGCCACGCTCACTTAGCTGATCATTGTGAAATTACTTTAGAGACTAATCCCGGTACATTTGAAATCAGTAAATTTGAGCAATTCTTAGCAGCAGGCATTAATCGATTATCCATCGGTGTTCAGAGCTTTAATGATAAGTATTTACAGGCTTTAGGCCGAATACATGACTCACACAATGCCCTTAATGCGATTCAAACTGCCTCCGCTATTGGTTTCGACAACATCAATATAGATTTAATGTTTGGCTTGCCTAATCAAACACTAAAAGATGCCATCGAAGAAGTCCAGCTAGCCGTACAACAGCCTGTTCAACATATCTCCTACTATCAACTCACACTAGAGCCAAATACCGTCTTTCACCGCTACCCTCCCCCATTACCTCACAGCGATATTCAATGGGAGATGCAATTGGCTGCACAAACGATCTTGCACGATGCCAGTTTTTCACGCTATGAGGTATCCGCTTACGCACAGAAGGATGCTCGTTGCCAACACAATATGGCTTATTGGCAATATCATGACTACCTAGGCGTCGGTGCTGGGGCACATAGCAAAATTACATGCAACGATACAATTACTCGTCAGCAACGCGCACGCCAACCCGAGAGTTATATGCGTGCTGTGGCCACTGACACACACATTGTCAAACAATCCCATGTTTCCCCAGAGGAACAGATATTCGAGTTTATGCTGAATAACTTACGTCTAACTCAGGGCTTTGAACGTCAACAACTTCTCAAGCTTACTCAAATTGACTGGTGCGCATTAGAACCCATGCTTGTCCAACTTATGAATGAAGGCTTAATGGAGTACCATCAAGGCCATTACAAAGCTTCAAGCTTGGGATACCGTTTTCTTGATCACATTACAGAACGTTTCCTGCCTAACTAACGACGATCTTCATCATCGTCACATGACATGGAATCACTCCCTATGTTGTTAGATACTCATATAGTCAGCTGCCCCTATTGTGGAGAATCCATCGAACTGACAGTCGATACACAAGAGGCCAATCAAGAATATATAGAAGATTGTCACGTCTGCTGTCAGCCCATGGTGATAAAACTATTTCAAAATGAATTAGACCAATCCGTGTATTTACACTGTCGACGCGATCAAGACTGACAAAAACCGCCTAAAATTAGCGCTTTATTCACAGTAGAGGCTTTAAAGCGTATTTTTCTTGAGTTTTAGTCTCAAAAACTTCCTGTATACCTCTAATGGAAAACACATTATCTAATAAAAACAATAACTTAAGTATAGAGATCATTTTTTAACCGATTTAAAGATTCAACGCTTTTTCTCGAGAATTAATTACCTTTTCTCATTCTATCCACAATTTTATCCACAGATTTTGTGGATAAGCCAACAACCTTCTATTGGACAGACACTTACGTCACTTAGTGAATTTTTTATTTAAAAAAAACCTCTATGTATGGGCGATATTACTGCTTGCCATCATAAGCTAATATACAGTATGATCTCGCCTCAATTTTTAGGTCAGCACACATGAAAGCCGATATCCACCCAGAATACAAAACCATTACCGTCAACTGCAGTTGTGGTAACACCTTTGAAACACAATCCACATTCGGTGGTAACGCTATGCAAATAGATGTGTGTGCAAAATGCCATCCTTTTTATACGGGTAAACAAAAGATACTCGACACCGCCGGGCAAGTGGACAAATTCCGTCGCAGATACGGCGCCAAATAATTCCATGGGCTGTCACTTAAGCAGCCAATCACTCCATCATCGTCCCATCCCTAGTCCGATCTACTGACCGGGGCTAATCTTGACCAGTACACAACCACGCCACTGATATGTCTGTGCGAATCCGCATATTTTATATTCATTATTTGTCGCGCTTGAAAAAATAGCCACAACAGCATACCTTCGTGGTGACGATCTATTAATGCGAGGATGTCAGCAATACCCTGATCTGTCTAAACCGAATACCACAACCAGCGATATAGAAACTGCTTGAATGACACTGACTGAAAATAGCCACGACGCATGACTAAAATAAAGCGCAATAAACACATACTGCTAATCACTTGTCAGCTACTGCTAGCCATGAGTAGTCTGGTGTTACTGCAAAGCTGTGCAACCAATCCTGTTACTGGAAAGCAAGACTTAGTCCTCATGAGCGAGGATCAAGAGATTGCTATCGGTCGAAAGTATCATCAACAGATAATGCAAACCTATCGACCTTATGATGACCCAGAACTGCAAGCCTATGTTAGTGAGCTAGTTGAAAACATTGCAGTCAATAGTCACCGCAGTCACCTGTATTATCATGCTACTGTATTGGATAGCCCGCAGGTGAATGCCTTTGCCCTACCCGGTGGCTATGTATACATCACGCGCGGCATTATGGCTTACATGAATTCTGAGGCGGAACTAGCTGGTGTATTGGGTCATGAGATCGGTCACATCACTGCGCGCCATGGTGTCCGCCAGCAGAGCGCTTCTCAAATTACCAATATTCTCACCTCGGTCCTCGCCAGCGCATCTGGCATTTATGGGGCTGGCGATCTTGCTAACATCGCAGGCACAGCGCTGTTACGAGGCTATGGGCGCGAGCACGAACTTGAAGCTGATCGCCTCGGTGCAGAATATCTAGCCAAAACTGGTTACGATCCACAAGACATGATCAAGGTCGTCGGAATTTTAAAATCACAAGAAGATTTTGATAAACAATTAGCCGCAGAAGAAGGGCGTGAACCGCGAGCATACCATGGCTTATTCTCAACTCATCCAGCCAACGACCTACGCTTGCAAGAAGTTATCAGAGCTGCAGATAAATACAAAACCGCTGAAGTAAATAAAGGCGAACGCTTTATGAAAATGATGGACGGTTTAGTGCTCGGTGATAGTGAAAAAGATGGCGTCATACGCAAAAATAATTTTTATCATAAACAACTCGGTATCACTGTGAGCTTCCCGGAAAATTGGAAAATTGACAATCATCCAGATCGTCTTATCGCCACACCAAAAACCAAAGATGCAGTCATACAAATGACATTGCGCGATTTAAATAAGCGCCAGACACCTCAGCAATTTCTGCAAGACCAATTCAAAAATGGCCTCAAACAGGGCATGAGCGTGCAGACCGATGATTACCAAGGCTACACTGCCATTGTCGATACCAACACGCCATTCGGCAAACAAAACACCCGCGTTGGAGTCATATTTAAAGACAAACAAGTCTATCAAATTATGGCCGCAGCCAAAGACGAAACACTTTTGAATCAATATGACCAGTCTTTTATTGCAACCATCAATAGTCTGCGTGCACTCAAGAAAAACGAAATCAACCTAGCAACCCCACGTAAGCTTAAAGTCATCACAGCTCAACAAGGTGATACTTTTGCCAAACTAGCACAGCAATCCCCCCTCACCTCCCATGCAGAGGAACAGCTGCGTCTCATTAATGGACTGTACCCCGATGGAGAACCCACTGCGGGTCAAACAATAAAAATAGTACAGTAATTATTTCTTGGCGCTGGTACTATGAACGTTGACATTCTGCCAGCTTCTTAATCCTTGCTGTAAAAACTATGAGTAAAAAACAAACGGCTTATTTAGTCGATTCAAGCATCTATATTTTTAGAGCCTGGTTCACACTTCCTGACACACTGGTTAATGATGCAGGTGAACCGGTGAATGCGGTGTATGGTTTCACTGATTTTGTCGCTGGCTTATTAGATGAGACTCATCCTGAATTAATCTCATTTGCTTTTGATCAGAGTCTAACTAGCTCTTTCAGAAATACTATCTATCCACCTTATAAAGCTAACCGCGATCCCGCACCCGAAGAACTCAAACGTCAATTCGTTTATTGTAGACGTTTTATTGAAGCACTGGGTTTGCCCCTACTCAGTAGTGATCGCTATGAAGCCGATGATTTATTAGGATCTGCCGCACATCATGCACGCAAACAAGGACACACTGTGACTATACTCAGTGCCGATAAAGATTTAGCACAATTAATTACCGAGCAAGATATTTTTTGGAACTATGCAAAAAATGAACGCCTCACACCTAATAAAATCAGAGAACACTTTGGTGTTCGGCCTGATCAAATTGCCGATCAGTTAGCCTTGGCTGGTGATAAGGTTGATAACATTCCTGGTGTTCCCGGCGTCGGCATGACTACAGCCGCTCGCCTACTCAATAAATTTGACACACTCGATAACTTACTCGCCAATATTGCACATATAAGTAGCATGAAAATGCGTGGCGCAAAACGTATTCAAGATTTAATTGATGAGCATCAAGACACGGTGCGTCTATGTAAACGCCTAACAGAAATCAAATGTGATGCAGAGCTATCCACAGGCAGTTTTAGATTGCATCGAGAAAGCTGCGATCAAAATGCTCTTGAGGAATTATTTGAGCAACTTGGTTTTGGAAACCTGCGTCGCCAACGATGGGAGAAACTGATTACTGCTTAGCTCCCATAGCAAGCGCGCGCTGTTGACATAACTCCGCTTCTTGTTGGCTGTCTTCAACAACAGCATCAAGCGCTGGCCATCCCTGCATATGCGTTATGGCGATATTGGTGAGCGCATGAATATGGCTAGGCGTAGAATTCAAAGCTGGAATATAGTTAAAGTCCTTACCCCCCGCTTCTATAAATATATCGCGATTCTCCATATCTATCTCTTCCAATGTCTCAACACAATCTGATGAGAATCCCGGACAAAATACATCAATAGATTGCACACCGTCTTGCCCTAGCTTTTCTAGTGTTTTGTCTGTGTAAGGTTGCAGCCATTCTTCACGGCCAAAACGTGATTGAAAAGTCGTCATCCATTGCTCGTCACTCAGTTTCAGTTCAGTTGCAATTAGGCGCGCTGTTTTGTGACATTGACAGTGATAAGGGTCACCTGACATCAAATATCGTTTTGGCACACCGTGAAAAGAAAATACTAACTTCTCATGACGAGGATGGGTATTCCAATGCTGCTGAATTTGATCAGCACAAGCTTTAATATAGTCAGCATGCCCAGCATATTGTTGTATAAATCTAAATTCTGGCACCCAACGAAGTTGGGTTAGTGTATGCGCCACAGCATCAAAGGTGGAGCCTGTGGTTGATCCTGAATACTGTGGATATAGAGGTAATACGCACAGTTTTGTCACATTCTTTTCTTGTAATTTTTGCAATGCATATTCAATCGAAGGCTGACCATATCGCATAGCACACTCAACTTCTATGTGACCTAAGCCCTGTGCTTGTAGTTGCTGTTTAATACCTTCCAACTGAGCCAGAGTATGTGACATAAGTGGCGAACCTTGCTGTGTCCAAATCTTTTTATATACGGCTGCACTTTTCTTGGGGCGTATGCGCAGAATAATTAAATTCAATACCAACCACCAAATAGGACGTGGAATCTCCACTACCCGTGGATCCCATAAAAATTCAGCCAAATATTTTCGAAGTGCCTTAGCCGTGGGCGCCTCAGGGGTCCCTAAATTGGTAATTAATAATCCTGTTTTTTCCAGACTGGAGTGCTGGTAGTCTTTTTTCCCTGAGTATTTCATAATCAATGTTGTATTTAAGAGAGCGCTTAGCTTAACGCGATCTGTGTTTTATGAGAATCGGCGCAGGCGTTCGTGTAATGGACTGCTACGCGGAAAATGCGCTAATAAGAATTTCATTTGATCGGCCAATACTTTGCGGCCTTGTAAATAGATGTATTCTGCATGGGTAGGCACAAATGGAACTGCAAGCAACTGCATCTCTGCCTGTTCAGGCGTGCGATTAGCTTTTTGATTGTTGCATCGCTTGCATGAAGTCACAACATTATTCCATGTATCTTCCCCTCCTTGACTGATCGGTCTGACATGATCTCGTGATAGATCATGCCGATGAAAACTCCCTCCACAGTACATACACAAATAAGTATCGCGTCTAAATAATGTTTGATTATTCAATGGTGGGACATAACTAGCATGCAATGACTTATTATTACCATAAGTGGCAATAATTGAGTTGATCTCAATGCGACTCCTTATCCCCGTCTTGGAATTAACCCCACCACGCACAACATACAATGCTTCACCGCATGTGTATGCAACCTGATCTGCACAGTATAACTTTGTGGCCTCTTGATAATTGATCCACTCAAGAGGCATACCAGAAACATCTGTGCGCAAGACTTGTTGCCATAAAGATTGATCCATGGACACCTAACCTCTGTGTGACTGAGCATACTGTATGTAACTGATGCAATTGTGGCAAGTGAAACAGTCATCGACATGCCGACAGTTAGACTTTAGTTTGGGTGGCAAACCGCAAGCACACGGTAATCATAGACCATGAAAACCAAAGCCATACCTACAAACCTTGAGTGTCTCACAATAAAAATGAATCATTAATGACACAGACTTAAAGTACTTTATTCACATATAACGTTAAACTAATATGACACTATTCAAAAAACAGCAATAACTGGCTGATATGCGACTAAGTGTATGATTTATATACACTCAATCACGGATAAAGTTTGCACAAACCAAACCACATACTGATAACTACCCATGTTTTTACGTCTCACCGACACCCTATCCACATATTTATCCACAGAAACTGTGGATAAAGTCCGATATCCTGACTGAGCTGGATGCATTCGTCATGACCACAACGTCTCTGGCCCAAATTGCCCTCGATAATCCACTCAGGAAATTGTTTGATTACCAGATACCCACCGAGCTGCATGCGCAGCTAACACCTGGCTGTAGGGTGTTGGTACCCTTCGGTCGCAGAATGCTCACCGGCATATTCATACAGTTCACTGACCACTCTTCAGTACCTACACAGAAACTCAAACAGATAGAGGCGGTGATTGATCAGGCGCCATTATTCAGTCATGAGACTTTGCAATTAATTATGTGGGCAGCACATTACTATCATACTGCTCTGGGATGTGCGCTATTTACAGCATTACCTCCAGCACTGCGCAAAGCAGACACTCACGGCTACCTGCATGAAACTTATATCAGCCCAGCACAATCTGATGCTGAAAAACTTCAACGCGCCCCGAAACAAAAGGCAATTTTTACTTGGCTATTGCAACAACCCTCACATGCTGTCACGCAATCTGAACTCCAGCAGACTTTTCCAAATAGTCGCAATGCAATGCAAAGTTTAATTGAAAAAGGCTACATCAAAAGTGAGACTCGAGTACTACCATCTCAATCACAACACCCAATTGATAGCCACCCGCTAAGTCTCACCCCCGCACAGAGTTCCATCAGTGCGGATTTATTATCAAGACTAAAGGATTTTAATCCGTCCTTGTTAGAAGGTGTCACCGGCAGTGGCAAAACAGAAATTTACTTCAGCCTGATTGAAAAAGTGCTACAAACCGCTGCTAGCCAAGTATTAATTTTAGTGCCTGAAATTGGTCTCACCCCTCAACTACAATTAAGATTACAACAACATTTTTCAACCGAAATAGGCTTACTCCACTCAAATATTGCAGAAACAACACGCTACAAAACATGGCTGAAAATCAGCCGTGGCGACATCCGCATTGTTCTCGGTACTCGCTTGGCTGTTTTTACACCCATGCCACAATTGAAAATGATTATTGTTGATGAAGAACATGATCCTTCATTCAAGCAACAGGAGGGGTTTTTATATCATGCTCGTGATGTAGCCATTTATCGTGCCAAACAAAATAACATCCCTATAGTACTGGGCTCAGCCACGCCATCATTTGAGTCCTTACACAATGTCAGTACACAAAAATATCATCATCTACAACTCACGCAGCGTGTATTTTCCGATCAACTACCCAGTATTCATATCAGCGATATGCGTGCACAGTCCGCTGGACAAATACTGTCGCGCCCTTTGATAGACGCCATGCAACGCCATTTAAGCCAAGGTAAACAAGTTATTTTA
>CAZKDD010000012.1:0-14172 GCA_964551535.1 uncultured Thiotrichales bacterium
ATTGATGACTTTTAGATTCGACCTATTTAACAAACACAAAAAAGGCTCCTTAAAGGAGCCTTTTTTTATTTGCCTTGATGAATGATTCACACCTATGCATTCGCTCATTCACAGAGTTTCTATGCACCGCTTACACCGGCATTAAAACATTTCTGAAGAATCTACTTCAGTCTTAACCACGCTAGCATCACGCGATGGTATATGATCACCAGTAATCATTTCTTGATAGCACATACCAGGGCCAACCATGGGATAAACGCCCGCGTCTCGATCAATAATTACTTCTAAAAATGCAGGCCCGGGAAAATCAACAAACTCTTTAATCACCCTAGGCAGATCTGATTTCTTATCCAGTCTCACAGCGTATTCAAACCCATCGGATTCCGCCGACTTGACGAAATTCTTCTTGTGTAAAGACTTATCACTGGCCGATAAACGCCCTTTGAAAAACAAATTCTGCCATTGCTTCACCATACCGTCGCCAAAGTTATTCAACACCACTGTCTTGACTGGTAAATCATAGGTGGTGCAGGTTTCTAATTCACCCAGATTCATGCGAATACTGGCATCACCATCAATATTAATTACCATCGATTTTGGCTTAGCAAATTGCGCACCGATCGCTGCGGGCAGACCAAAACCCATGGTACCCATGCTACCAGAGGTCAGCCACAGACGAGGATGAGCAAAATCAAAATACTGCGCTGCCCACATCTGATGTTGGCCTACCCCCGTACTAACGATCGCCTGTCCTTGGGTATATTTATTAATTTCTTCAATCACAGCATAAGGCTGTATGGTTTCACTATGCTTGTCATAGTTCATTGCATACTTAGACTTCAGATCCGCGACATGTTGATGCCAGTCGGAATAATCTGCTTTGAAATCATAAGTCTCTTTTCCATAGCGAAGTAAATGGTTAAGACTTTCTGGCATTAGGCCAACGTGATGCCAATTCACCGATTTCACTTTATCAATTTCAGAGGGATCAATATCAAAGTGAGCAATAAATTTTGCGTTGGGGCCAAACTTATCTGGCACTGCGGCAACGCGATCATCAAAGCGCGCACCTAGAGCGATTAAAAAATCACAATCATCAGTGGCATAGTTTGCGAAAGCCGTTCCATGCATGCCTAACATATGAAGGGCACGCTCCCGCGAGGTGTCATATGCACCGATGCCCATCAATGTGGTCACCACTGGAATTTCAAATGCATCAGCGAATTCACGCATCGCTTGCGAGGCTTCACCATTAATCACACCACCACCTGCATAAATTAGCGGGCGTTTGGCCTGACTCAAAGCATCATAAAACTGTTTGCATTTATCAGCACTTAACTCAGACGAAATTAACTGGTGTATGCGCTCACGATATCCACGAACTGGCAAACGCCCATGGCCCTTGAAAGGCCCCACCCAATTTTGTACGTCTTTAGGAATGTCTACGACAACTGGCCCAGGTCGACCCGTACGAGCAATCTCAAATGCTGTACGCATAGTGTCTTCCAACTTTTCCGGATCAGTCACCAAAAATACATGTTTTGCCACCGCACCCATGATGTTTGCAATCGGCGCCTCTTGAAAGCCATCACTACCGATAGCTGCCGTAGGTACCTGACCAGTAATCACCACGATTGGAATTGAGTCTGCCATGCAATCGCGCACAGGTGTAACCGTATTGGTTGCACCAGGGCCTGAGGTCACCATCACCACACCGACCTTACCACTGGCTCTTGCATAACCAGAGGCCATAAAGCCCGCACCCTGTTCATTCGCCGGTACAATCAGCGGCATCGCATCATTGGTGTCTTTGTTATAACGAAATACCGCGTCGTAAGTTGGCAGGATTGCACCGCCGCTATAACCAAAAATAACATCGGTTTGTTCTTGTGCTAATACCTGCACGATGATGTCCGAACCTGACATTTCTTGATTTGCTAGAGGATGATTGGAACCCTGTTCTATCTCTAACGCTTGTTGTGCTGCACTTCTCATATATCTGCGCTTCTAATGGTGATTAATGTACTGATTAAACTGGATTATTAGAAGTAACTTACTTACTTATAAACCATGAGTCAATGCTACTGTTGATAGATTTTCATTTCTCGATAAATCAGTTGTTCATGACAATTGCTTGCGTATCTAAAAGCCAATGAGTTAGGGTGACGACTTATATTTGTTTA
Source organism: uncultured Thiotrichales bacterium (assembly GCA_964551535.1). Lineage (GTDB taxonomy): Bacteria > Pseudomonadota > Gammaproteobacteria > UBA4575 > UBA4575 > UBA1858. Next base: position 2,184 of record CAZKDD010000012.1, read on the forward strand.
CTGCTGTTCAAACAGCACACTCACCACTTATTAAAGCTAAAACTATGACCACCACTGATGATGCCAAAAGCTATAAACCAGAAGAATATTTCGTCGACACCGAACCCTACTATGAGCCAGTATCTGATGAAGTTGAAGTCTTCGAGGCGGCCTATAAAAATCAACTGCCGGTATTACTGAAAGGCCCGACTGGATGCGGTAAAACCCGCTTTATGGAGTATATGGGTTGGAAAATACAGCGTCCGCTGATTACAGTCTCCTGTCATGATGACTTAACAGCCTCTGATCTCGTTGGTAGATACTTAGTCACCGGCGGCGAAACCGTGTGGGTCGATGGGCCACTGGCTCGTTCGGTTCGCTCTGGCAGTATTTGTTACCTCGATGAAGTTGTTGAAGCGCGTAAAGATACTACGGTTGTCATCCATCCCCTGTGCGATGATCGTCGCGTATTACCTATCGAAAAGCTGGGTGAACTGATCGAGGCACCACCAGAATTTTGTATGGCTATCTCTTACAATCCCGGCTATCAAAGTGTACTCAAAGACCTTAAACAGAGTACTCGTCAACGATTTGTGGCGTTAGAATTTGATTACCCTAATACCGAAACCGAACAGAAAATTATTGAAACCGAGACGGGTGTTGATGCCACCACAGCGAAACAACTGGTTAAATTTGCACAGATGACACGCAACCTTAAAGGTAGTGGTCTCGATGAGGGAGCCAGTACTCGCCTGCTAGTTCATGCCGGTAAATTAATCAATACCGGTGTCAGTCCAGTCACTGCTTGCCGCAGCTCAATCTCACAGGCACTCACCGATGATCCCGACATGCTGTCGGCGGTTAATGAACTCAGCTCAACGGTTTTTTAGCACCACGAAACGCAGACCAAAAAAAGCCAGCATCTAAATACTGGCTAAACTCTTAACTACAAGAGGAGGAGGTTATTTAGAACAAAAATATGGCTGCGGCGAAAGTAGCGGCTAAGCTCACAATCAATATAAACGTTTCAACAGCGGCATATTTACAAAAAATTGAATTACCAAACATAGTATGTCTCCGGTAAGGTGATTAAAGTATGTTAAGAAGTATAGTAGAATTTTCTAATATAAGCAACATCTAATTTAATAAATCAATAATACCCCGAATACAGCGCCCAAATAAACCATAGCTATCTGATTATCCTAAGCTTTTTCCTTATTTTTTCGACCTGTCGCAGGACATCAGCTACACTACAGCTCAAGCATCAACATCACGCCCTCTTCCTGGCACTTTAACAACGAGAGCTATAATGATTAAAAACGCCTTCTTTTTTAGCTTACTGCTGGCTTCCAGTTTGGCTTTCTTTGCCATGATGATGCCATTTTTCCAACCGATTCTTTGGGCAGTCACCTTAGCCGTGCTATTCCAACCTATACATGAACGGCTCGCACAGCACAGTCCAGAACATAAGAATCGCAGTGCGATACTCACCTTATTACTGATCTTATTCGCAGTCATCGCACCCAGTCTATTTCTGTTGACTGCTGTCGCCAGCGAAGGCTTGAATTTATACGAATCGATCTCATCTGGAAAAATTGATGTGTCTCATTCAATTTATTGGTTACAAGATAAATTACCGATAGTGAATACGCTGGCTGAACAATTAGGTATGAGCATTGAAGAGATCAAAACCAACATCTCGGCCTCTGTGGTCTCAAGTGGGCAATGGTTTGCCGCCCATTTATTCACTTTTGGTCAGAATACAATGCGCTTTGCATTATTCTTTTTCATTATGCTCTATCTATTATTTTTCTTTCTGCGTGATGGTAAACAACTGGTAAGTACCATCATTACTGTATTACCGATCGGAGATGATAATGAACGTCAGTTGTTGAATAAATTTGCTGAAGTATCAAAAGCAACGATTAAGGGCACGCTAGTCGTCGGTGCCGTTCAAGGAGCCATGGGAGGCATAACGTTTGCGTTATTAGGATTAAACTCCGCCTTGCTCTGGGGAGTGGCCATGGCACTATTATCAGTACTGCCGGCAATAGGTTCCGCTTTGATTTGGTTCCCCGCAGTATTATTTCTAGCGGCTAATGGCATGATGATCAAGGCTCTGATCTTGTTTGCAGTTGGCGCTTTCGTTATCGGTTCAGTAGATAATATTCTCAGACCCATCCTGGTGGGGCGTGATACAAAAATGCCTGATTATTTAATTTTACTCAGCACATTAGGTGGCATCGCCTTACTCGGGATTTCTGGATTTGTATTAGGACCTGTCATCGCTGCATTCTTCTTAGCCGTATGGGCCATGTTCGCCAGAGAGTTTAATGCTGATAATGCCTAGCTGCCTATGACTCAGGTCACAAGTTACTAAGATTTTTTGCGTCTTTTGCGGCGCGTTTGAAAAGCGGATACCACTTGCATTATGTCACTGTAGGGTAGTTGCTCTAGAGATTGATATTGTTGCACTGCGGCAGTGACTAACCCAGCAATATCATATTCATTGAGGTGTGTGCTTGATATAGCGTGCTGCGTTGAAGAGTTAGCGGATGCAATAGGTTGAGACGACATGGTTGCAGCTTTTTTCGACACCACACTCAGTAAACCCTGAATACCTCCATTCTGTATCTTTATTTCAGCATTATGAGGTAGCTGACCATCGATGGTGGTTTGTTGTAATAGGAAGCGTCCATTATCACGCAATAAAGCCAGTAAATTCACACAGCTTTTTTGAGCGGTATGATCCTGACATGATACACCCTCACGATCTGCTAAATTAAAACGTCGTGCACGGGTGCAATTACATAAGCGTGAATTGATCGCTTTTTCAAATACACAGCGCAGCGGATTAATATCGTCGTAAGCCGATCTGTATTCTTTTTCATCCATAGAAAAATAACTTTATTTTTCCCATTCTCTCAATATCGGTGCATCACGATTTTCCAGCAAGCGATGTTCAGCATGATCCACATGTTCTGAAAACATAATTTTAATATCGCTGGGATCTTTCAGCTGAAGTTCCTCACGACGAGCGCGCGCATAGCGCTTCGCCTGCTTGTAGTCTTCAAATTGATCTTGCAGTTCTATGTCTTTGATCTGGCCATTGGTGCCTTTGCTAAGGTGAAATACAAAATACGGCATAAATGTGACTCTTACTAATGATAGATTAGGGCACATTAGAGCATTGATTATGTATCTTGAAAATATTCATGTCAGGATAAATTCATAATAATAGGCCTGCATGTTTATGGATCTGGGTGTACACCATCAGTGTTATTGACAGCTATGGAAGATTTTTAAATGATAGCGTGATGAATGAAAGTTATATCGCAGTAGCCAAATTATCCGAGCTCAAACCCGGCCACACCAAAAAAATCTGTCTCCCAGATCATGGCCCTATACTTCTAGCCAATGTAGATGGACAAATCTACGCGGTGGATGACACCTGCACACATGAAGACTCATCTCTATCTCTGGGCTGCCTGCGTGAAGATAAAGTTAAGTGCACTTTACATGGTAGTTGGTTCAGCGTAGTGACAGGCCAACCCTCTGAAGAGCCAGCTGATGAACCATTATGCTGCTATCCTGTTAAGCTTGATGATCAAACCATCCTTATTAATCTCACACCTAAACGCTAGACCCCCTCGTTATCTGCCTATAGCGCCGATTCAAAGGTAAGCAAGCTATCTTTGAATGCTTCAATTGCAGTCAGTATTTGCACAAAAAATGCGCGTGCTTGCGCTGAGACAGTGCTTGTTTGATCAGTATTTTCAAACCTTTTGCATAGCAACCATTGCCAGAACCCTTGCCTAGCCCTAATAGATCCTGATTATCAACAGATATAGCTTGTGTCCTACTGGCATTGATAAAGCTGGCATCGAATTTGCAAATCCATGAGGTAATGACAATTTTTATGGAGCTCTGTAATGAAATATCTATCGTTGGCCATACTTAGCTTGCTGGCGTCCACACCCAGCTATGCGTGTGATGACATCAAAACCACTCAAGCCATCGTTGAATATGTTTGTGATTATTCTTTGGTAAGTGACACTCAATGCAAAGTTTGGTCGCAAGATGTCAAAGAGATGAAAACCAATCAGCGCATAATTGCTGATTCGTTCATCGCTTGGAAAAAAGACTTTCAGCAGATGGACGAAATATTTTCAGGCAGCCAGCTCAACTAAGTCCGAGTCAATTAAGTCTGACTCGACTAAGTTATGACTCTGAGTGTGTCGCCAGCTAGGCACCTTTCGACACTCCACATGCAAACAAAAAAAGGCGCTTGATGCGCCTTTTTTATGACTGGTTTTTATTGGTCTAGATTAGCACTGTTGAGTGCCATGATAGAGATTCACCACATGACGCGCTTCAGCAAAAAATAACCAACGCTCGGTTACCACACCTGCAAAAGCACTCAATAAAGCCACCACATAAGCGGTAGTCACAGAAAGTGTTGATAAACTCATCCACACCATAATGGCAGGTAGAGCAAAGGCGAAGATAGCCACCACCCATCGTAAGGCAATCAGACGCGTACGCGCCACTTGATAACCAAACTCATCAGTTAAGAAGGTGCCCGCTGTGTGGCCCACATCCAGCAACCGAACCACGCTACTGGTGAAAGATGTTGCGGTATTAATGGTAGACCCTGCAGGTGCGCCCACCCAAAAAAAGTACACACACTTAGAAAGTGCTGCTAATCCAATGATATAAGCACTGGTGGTAATGACGCCTTGCGTCATGCCTTCACCCATAGAAGCCACCAAGGCATAAATGATCGCGCCTAACATTACGCCCAGTAAGATATAATTCACTGGCGTTAGCGCGTTGTTCCACTGACGGATAGTCTTAAGGCATGCGTATATCATACCGGTAGAGAAGACCGTGGTAATCGCCCATACTGCCGCCAATATCGCACTTACTGTCAGAGCAGCACCCGCGACGCCACTCCATACGAAATACAAATAAGCTAACGCAATAGGATAAAACAAAATCGCTAACAAACCCTCGCGCGCTAACCACGATGTACGCACACGGCTGATCGCGCGCCATGCGTTTTTAGGATTCGCCAAGTGAAATGTCGATGAGATCAGTCCTGCAGTTATCAGCACTAATGCGATACCTGATGAAAGAAGTATTTGCTCTGAATTCATTACCTGATGCTCCGATAGAGCATGGTAAAGAGCGGTAATGGCAAACAAACCATAACCGGCACCAGAAGTTACCGTAAAAAATATAACTGAAAATGCTGGATGCATTGCTTTTCCTTATTGTTCTTATTACGTAGAGAATTAACGTGAAACCAGACGGTTAACCCAATCTTTTACCTTACTGATCGGATTAGTGTCGTTAACGTATTTCTGTACGTTAGTTTTTGCTCGTGGTGGTAAGTATTTATTCACCGGCTCGTAACCCATTTCTGGCATCAACGATTCACCCCCACGCTCACGTGATATGACAGATACTTCAGAGTTAGGATCATCAAAGTCACCAAAATAACGAGCATGAGATGGGCACGTCAGCACACAAGCAGGCTTGCGCTCATCTTCCGGTAGGTTGTCATCATAGATGCGATCAACACATAAGGTGCATTTCTTCATGACACCTTCTTCACGGTCCAACTCACGCGCACCGTAAGGACAAGCCCACGCACAGTAATTGCAACCCATGCATTTGTCCTGATCGACCAAAACAATGCCATCTTCTTCACGCTTGTAAGAAGCGCCTGTAGGGCAGACCGTAACACATGCTGCATCTTCACAGTGCATACATGACATTGGGAAGTGAACAGTTTTATTGTTGGGATAATCGCCCACTTCATAGTTACGAATACGATTAAACCAAACACCTGTTGGATCCTTACCATAAGGCTCTAAGTCTGATAGCGGCCCGGTTGTACCTGAGGTATTCCATTGTTTACATGCGACCGCGCAGGCGTTGCATCCCACACATGTATCTAAATCGATAACCAATCCTAATTTCATTATTTACTTCCTTTTGTGTCGCCACGCATCAAAATATCTTTGAAAGATCGGTGTAAACCCACCGGCTTATGCGTGTGATATTGCAATGTATCAACTGAGGCTTTAGCGTCAGGCAGAGATTTCACAGCGTCAAAAGTCGGCCATGTGCCTACTTCACCCTCAGCGGCAGGATAGACTTTTACCTGCAAGTCATACCATGCTGCCTGCCCTGTGACAGGATCAGAATTAGTGATTGGACGCGAACCATCTTTCTCTGGAAGATGCTCATTAATAAGATGATTCAATAAGAAACCATCATTGGATTCATTGGCATCATGTTTTAGACCCCAAGCGCCCTTTTGCTTACCAATGGCATTCCATGTCCATAGGGTATTTTCCTCTACCCCTTCCATGAGCTTTGCTTGCACTCGAATCTTACCGGTCTTTGACTCCACCCAAATCCATGACATATCTTCAATGCCCATAGACTCAGCTTTAGCACGATTCATATACATGAAGTTCTGCGCGAGAATCTGACGCAACCATGCATTTTGAGAATCCCATGAGTGATACATCATCATCGGACGTTGCGTGATGGCATAAAATGGATATTCCTCACTGGAGGTTTGCGATTGCTCCAATGGTTGATAATACTCTGGGAACGGTGTGAAGTATTTTTTCAAACGTTCTTGATCGAATTTATTTGTCGGCTGTGGCCCATCGTAAAGACCTTGCCCTGCTAGACGGAATTTTTGTAAAGACTCTGAATATAACTCCATCACGATAGGCTCATCTTTACCAATGAATCCGGCCTCTTTGGCGAACTCCAAGTATCCCTTATTAGCAAAACGGTAGTAACGATGTTCTGGTGGTAAGTGATACTCAAAGAAACACTCATTTTCTACATATGCTTCCCATTGTTTTGGATTAGGCTCACCGCGCAGACTTTTCTCACCATCTTTACCACGCCATCCCGCAAGGAAACCCATGCCGGGTGCTTTTTCGTAATTAACGATGAAATCTTTGTAATCTGCATACTTGGCAGAACCATCTTCATTTTTGAAGGCTGGAAAATCTAGGCGTGTGGCCAAGTCCACGAGTACTTCTTGCCATGAGCGCACATCACGTCCAGTTTCAACAATCGGTGCACGTATTGCATCGCATACTGCGTGAGGCTCAGAGATAGGACGATCCAGTATTGAGATCGTGTCGTATCTTTCCAGATAGGTTGTATCTGGTAACACCAAATCAGCAAAAGCTGTCATCTCAGAGTGGAACGCATCAGCGACCACTAAGAATGGTAATTTATATTCACCATTTTCATCTTTGGCACACAACATATCGCGCACATTAGATGTGTTCATAGTCGAGTTCCAGCTCATGTTAGCCATAAACAGAATCAACGTATCAATGGGATACGGGTCACCATTAACAGCATTAGTGATCACCATATGCATCAAACCATGGTTTGCGATTGGCGCTTCCCACGAATAGGCTTTATCAATACGTAATGGATTACCATCATCGTCGATAACTAAGTCTTCAGGACTAGTCGGAAAGCCTAGTGGTGGACTCTTAAGTGGCTCACCTGCCGCTTGCGGTTTGGCCGGCTTAATGGGCGGCACCACATGTCTTGGAAAAGGTGGCTTGGCCAAATGGCCTCCTGGACAGTCCACACTTCCCAATAACACTTGCAAAATATGGATGGCACGACAAGTTTGGAAACCATTGGAATGTGCTGCAATACCACGCATAGCATGCATAGATACTGGGCGTCCGATAAATTTGTCATGCTTACGACCGGCCCAATCTGTCCATTCCGTATTGATTTCGATTGTCTCTTCAAATGCCACATGAGCCATTTCTAGTGCCATGCGCTCTATAGACTCAGCATCTACACCGGTAATTTTGGCAGCATTTTCAGGCGAGTATTCATCACTCAAATAAGCTTCTGCCATAGCCGTGAAGGCGGTTTTAACCGATTTGCCTTCTGGTGTTGTGTATTCTCCAAACAGAGCAGGTTTGATATCCGCTTGATTGGCATCCACAAAGGTTTCTTTTTCCATGTCCCACGCTTGCGGTTTATCATCTGCATCACGGTAGAACATGCCGTCACCGGCTTCACCTGGTGTATTCATGATCAAATAAGGTGAGTTGGTGTAACGAACGATAAATTCCCAATCAAATAAATCGTTCTTCAATAGCACATGCACCATAGACAATGCCAACATGGCATCTGTGCCCGGTTTGATCGGTATCCATTCATCTGCAATCGCTTGATAACCCGTTCGCACTGGATTAACGGAAACAAACTTAGCTCCACGACGTTTGATCTTTTCTAGCCCAATCTTGATGGGGTTAGATGAATGATCTTCCGCCACTCCCCATAACATGAAGTATTTAGTGTGTTCCCAGTCAGGATCACCAAACTCCCAAAATGCATGACCGATCGTATATAAACCACCGGCGGCCATGTTAACTGAACAAAAACCGCCATGCGCTGCCCAGTTGATGGTGCCGAATTGAGTGGCCCAAAAACCAGTTAAGGCTTGCATTTGGTCACGGCCAGTAAAGAAGGCCAGCTTTTTCGGATCAGTCTGACGTATTTTGGCGAGACGCTCTGTCAGGTAATCAAGAGCTACATCCCAAGAGACTGGTTCAAAATCACTCTCCCCACGCTCAGCGCCTTTTTTGCGCATCATAGGCTGTGTTAATTTCGCTGGAGAGTTCTGCTTCATGATGCCCGCGTTGCCTTTGGCACACAGCACACCTTTATTGATGGGATGATTTTTATTGCCCTGAATGAAACGTATTTCTTCGCCTTCTAGGGTCACTTTTATGCCACATCGACAAGCACACATATAACAAGTTGTGTATTTATGTTCTTGCTGATCGTGATCTTCAAATTGGGGTAAAGTCGCTGACACCGAAATTCCTTTTTGCTTGATGAGGCATTGTTATTAGGCCTCTAAATGAGAATCTTTATCAATAACAATGGCTCGAATATTGGTGGCGATACACTACCTGTTCGTGCCATTCATTTCAAATTAAACAGGCAAATTTAAACCTAAAAATTCGCATTAAAGATGTATAGTGTTTGCACTGATGCAAGCCTCCTTGTTACATTGAGTCATAAAGCTATCATTGCACCGGTACGAATGAGTATTTTATGGAACATTACACTCAATTAACCCAATTAATCGCACTCACCATGGGTGTGGCATGGGCCAGCGGCATCAATTTATATGCCACGTTGTTGAGCCTAGGTTTGATGAGTCAAATGGGCTATGTCGAGCTGCCAGTAGAACTCACGGTATTATCTGATCCTTTGGTAATCATGGCCTCAGGGCTCATGTATATGGTGGAATTTGTCGCTGACAAAACCCCAGGAGTAGACTCCAGCTGGGACGCTATTCACACTTTCATCCGTATTCCCGCTGGCGCCTTATTAGCAGCAGGGATGGTCGGCGAAGTCGGTTTAGCCGCTGAATTAGCCGCCGCTATTGTAGGAGGCACTATCACCAGTGGCGCGCATTTAACCAAAGCCAGCTCGCGTCTGATCATCAATACCTCACCGGAACCCGTATCTAACTGGACCGCTTCATTTGCAGAGGACATCGCGGTATTTGCAGGTTTATGGGCAGCACTCAATCATCCCATATTATTTTTAGTACTACTGATCGTTTTTATTATATTTGTTGTTTATATGTTGCCAAGATTATTCAAGGCGATAAAAACTTTACTTGCCAAAGTCAGCAGTTTATTTTCGGCGCGTAAATCTACCGCTATAGATGAACAAGATATTCAATAATATATAAACCTGTCTACTCCAACAGGTTTGTTCTCTATAATCATCACTCAAGCTACAATGAGTGCTTTTCACATAAGGACAAAATCATGTCGTCTAACTGGGTTGACGCAAAAGTCATCGAAAATATTCACTGGACAGATACCCTCTATTCACTCAAGGTTGAAGGAGATATCGGTGACTACGAAGCAGGTCAATTCGGTCGTCTAGGCCTGATGATAGATGATGAGATCATCGGCCGACCCTATTCTTTTGTCAGCAGCCCAGACGAAGACTTTTATGAGTTCTATTCCATAGATGTCGCAGAGGGACAATTATCTCCCCGCTTAGCACAACTAAAAGCTGGCGATCATATCTATCTCGGTAAAAAAGCTAATGGATTTTTAGTACTCAGTGAAATCCCTGAAGCTGACGATCTATGGATGTTATCAACTGGCACTGGCATAGGGCCTTTTTTATCTATTCTTAAAACCCAACGCCCTTGGGAACGTTTTAAAAAATGCGTTCTTGTGCATGCTGTACGCACTGCCTCGGAACTGACTTATCAGCCATTAATCGAAAGCTTTAAACAACAACATCCTGATCAATTTGAATACGTGCCATTTGTCAGTCGTGAAAAAACTGATTATGCCTTACCTGGCAGAATTCCTGCCGCCATAAAAAATGGCAAATTAGAAAAGCGTGCCGGTGTGAATATCGAAGATGGCAAATCTCAGATCATGCTATGTGGCAACCCAGACATGGTTAAAGATGCTCGTGAGATGCTTGAGAAACGTGGTCTAACTAAAAATCTACGCCGCACTCCGGGCAGTATTAGTACAGAGAACTATTGGTAGCAGTCCAGCCACATCACATCCTAGAGTAGCTGACATGTTGTCCCTGTGCCTGCACCGACAGCCCGCCAATCATCCACGCATAGATTCACCGTCATCACGGTTGCCGGCGCAAAAGGGGCGATATAAGATCCCATCAACTGTTCACAACAAGCGGTTAAACCCGGATTGTGCGCCACCATAGCCACATGATTCACTTGATTATCTAATTGGCTGATGGCCTTGATCAAGACTATCGCAGTAGCACAATATAAATCATCACGGATAAATATAATCTCATCGGAACATTGAAGTTGTTGATTTAACAATCTCATCGTCTGCAGCGTTCTCAATGAATCACTCGCGTGTATTTGATCAAATACCACACCACTACGCTTGAGCTTTAGCGCCACATGACCAGCATGTTCCACCCCCTGCTCACTCAGTGGACGCTGATGATCGCTACCATAAAGATTAAAAACTGCCTCAGCATGACGAATCAATGTAATCGTTTTATCCATTCAAAATACTCTACCCATATTGTTGGCCTTACTACCTGCACTTTTATTGTAACCAATCATAGAATCTGTAAGATAGACACACAGCAGGAATGCAGAATTTCACCCTAAAATTAATACAACAAGGAACTTTTAATATGTCAGAACGAATTGTTATGCGCGTTGGCGAATCTTTAATCGCAGGTGGCCCTGCCGGCACAGCCGCTGAACCTGAAGTCATCATCGGAGAACTAGACGGCCCAGTTGGAACAGCTTTTGCCACTTTACTCGGCGATCAAGTCAAAGGGCATTCACGTGTACTTGCAATCATGAATACTGATATTCAAGTTCGCCCATCGACGCTGATGGTAAGTAAAGTGACTGTCAAGGATGAGCGCTATACCAACATTCTCATGGGCACAGTGCAAGGTGCCATCGCTAATGGAGTCCTTGATGCCGTGCGCAATGGTGACATCCCAAAAGAAAAAGCTAATGATTTAGGTATTATTGTTTCCGTTTGGCTAAACCCTATGGTCGCTAAAGACGACAACTTAGATCACGCCATATTATTTGACATCCATCGTCGTGCCATGGCCAGCGCCATCCACAAAGCGATGAATAATGAGCCTGATATTGATTACTTACTGGAACACCAAGAAGAAATCACTCACAAGTACTATCAAATGGGATTAGATGGAAAAATTTAATCCTCGCTACTGCGAGGAGACCTATCTCCTCGCAGTTAGTACCACCCCGCACCTTCCTGTATGACTGGCATGATGATGCGCGCATTAAGCTTATTGTTTGTTTTCTCACTGATCAGCGCATGCAGCATTGATCAGCAAGCACCACAAATATTGGGTAACACCATGGGCACGACCTATAGCGTGCAATGGCATCCTCAAAACATTTCAGCCTCTGAAC
>CAZKDD010000013.1:0-13802 GCA_964551535.1 uncultured Thiotrichales bacterium
TTTACTCATTGGCTTTGTGGGATTGCTTGTGTTTGCACAAATTCCTGTGGAGCAGTTGCGCAAGTGGTCTTTATGGTTGTACTTGTTGGGTATGATTTTGCTGCTCCTAGTGTTGGCCATCGGTGTCATGAGCAAGGGAGCACAGCGTTGGTTAGATCTGGGGTTTGTGCGTTTTCAACCGTCTGAGTTGATGAAGATCTGCCTACCGATGATGGTTGCTTGGTATTTTTCTGGTATTACTTTACCGCCGAGTTCCAAAAGTATAGCGGTCGCTTTTATTATTGTGGTTTTGCCGGTTACTTTGATTATTCGTCAGCCAGATCTGGGAACCGCTATATTGGTGACAGGGACAGGTTTATTTGTCATATTTTTAGCAGGCATTAGTTATCGTCTGATTGCGATATTGCTTGGATTGATGATGGCAGCTGCACCGATATTTTGGAATTATTTATTACATGATTACCAGCGTGGCAGAATATTGACATTATTGGATCCAGAGAGAGATCCATTGGGTGCGGGCTATCACATTATTCAATCAAAAATCGCCATAGGCTCAGGGGGAGTATATGGACGAGGTTGGTTTGACGGCACTCAGTCACACTTAGATTTCGTGCCCGAGCGCTCCACAGATTTTATTTTCTCGGTGTTCAGTGAAGAATTTGGTTTCATTGGTGTATCCATGTTGATTCTACTGTACTTGATAATTATCGTGCGTGGCTTAGTCATCGCGGCCAATGCGCAAAGCAGTTATGCTAGATTGCTTGGGGGCGCAATTAGCCTGTCCTTTTTCTCTTATGTATTTGTTAATATTGGCATGGTGTCAGGCTTACTGCCGGTAGTGGGTGTGCCACTACCATTGATTAGCTACGGGGGGACCTCTATGGTAACGTTGCTAGCCATGTTTGGAGTACTTATGTCGATTCATTCTCACAAAAAGTTATTAGGCCAGTGAAATTTTTTATATTCATTAATCTTTTGGTTTTGTTGTTAACTAATGCTTGGGCAGGCTCCTATTTTGAGCGTCAGGATGTCAAAGCCTTCATCCAGACCATGGTAGAGGAATATGATTATTCAGGCGCTGAGTTAGAGGCATTATTCAAAAGTGTTAAGGAACAAAAACAGGTAGCTAAGGCCATTAAGGCTCCCGCAGAGCGCAAGAAACAATGGCATGAATATCGACCCATTTTTATCACTCAATCACGCATTAAGAATGGTGTGAAATTTTGGCATCAGCATGCAGCCATTTTAGCCGAAGCAGAACAACAGTTTGGTGTGCCAGCTGAGATCATCGTGGCTATCATTGGTGTGGAAACATACTTTGGTAAGCATACGGGCAAACATCCTGTATTTGACAGTTTGGTGACTCTGGGTTTTGGCCCCACGCGATCTAAATTTTTTCGCTCTGAGCTGAGGCATTATTTATTGCTATGTCGTGAAGAGGGCTTAGATCCGAGTGCTTTATATGGCTCATATGCGGGAGCTATGGGCTTAGGTCAATTCATTTCTAGTAGTTATCGCCATTATTCGGTGGATGGCGATGGTGATGGTCGGCGTGATCTTTGGAATAGTCCCAGAGATATAATTTTTAGTGTCGCCAATTATTTTAAGCAGCATGGTTGGAAACATGGACAAGCGGTCACTCAGCGCATGGAGTTCTCTGGTGATGCAACACAATTGGATACAAATAATAAGCTCAAGCCATCTTATACGACCAAGACGCTGCAACAGCTTGGTTTTGATATTCATACCGATAGCAAGGATTTAGTTTCTTTGATTGTGCTCGACCAAAAAAATACTCAAGAGTATTGGCTGGGTGAACATAATTTCTATGTCATCACTCGCTATAACCATAGTCATATGTATGCGATGGCTGTCTATCAACTCAGTAAGGAAATCATGGGACAATGGAGTTTATCTCAAGCCAATCAATAGTATTAAACACTGTTCGAATCCTAGTTATGGCAGGGGTTTCTGTGCTGCTACTCAATGCCTGCTCAACTAAAATCTCTAAACAGACCACTGTAGTTGAACCTGCGCCAGAAATGGTGGATACGCATGGCAAGGTGATTCCAAAGAATGAACCTAAGAGTAAATACGGTAATCCAGATTCTTACGAGGTATTCGGCAAGCGTTACTATGTATTACCCAGTGTGAAAGGCTATGTCGAGGAAGGGATTGCTTCTTGGTATGGTCCAAAATTTCACGGCAAGCGCACTTCCAGTGGTGAAACTTATGATATGTACAAAATCACGGCAGCACATAAAACTCTACCTATCCCATGCTACGCACGCGTGACCAATAAAAAAAATGGGCGCTCAATCATTGTAAGAATTAATGACCGAGGACCATTTCATGATAATCGAATTATTGATTTATCTTACACGGCTGCTACTCAGTTGGGCATAGTCACGCGCGGAACTGGTTTCGTTGAGGTGCGAGCCATAGATCCAACTACTAGTCCAATAGCCATTGAAGAGACTAAAGCTGCAGGCTTGGAAAATGCAGTTGCAGAGACTGCACAACAGAGTGCAACAGCCAATGACCTTAAAATTTTTGTTCAGGTAGGTGCGTTTGGTGTGCAAAGTAACGCTCAGGCTTTAGCGCAGAAGTTACGTTCGTTAGATCTTGGGACTGTAGACGTGCATCCATTCACACAGGCAGACAGTGTTATCCATAAAGTATGGATAGGTCCACTGGATACAGTTGTTGAGGCCGATTCGACCGTGCTAAAACTCAATGAAATTGATCATCAAGATTATAAGATTGTGTTTTCACAACCGCTAGATTAAAGACAAGGCATCACCCCTTTCACCAGCAGATGCGCGGATCACCAATTAATTAATATAAGAAATAACAACGATATGACGAACATAAACAAAACGATGATCATGCTGTTATTGGCGTGTATGTGTAGCCTAAGTTGGGCGGCTCCTATACCCACACCTAAGCCACCTAGCACCAGTGCTAAAAGTTATATTCTAGTCGATCATCATACCAATCAGGTGATTGCGGAAAAAAATGCCGATGAGCGCAATGATCCCGCCAGCATCACAAAATTAATGACAGCCTACATTGTTTACAAGGCGCTTGCTGAGGGTAGTATTAAATTGACAGATCAGGTCTTAGTCAGTGAAAAAGCCTGGCGCGCACCCGGCTCTAGAATGTTTATTGAGGTTGGAAGCTATGTCAGTATCGAACAGCTTTTACAGGGTTTGATCGTGCAATCTGGCAATGATGCCAGCATTGCTTTGGCCGAGCATATTGCTGGCAGTGAATCCGCTTTTGCCGATCTAATGAACGCGCAGGCACAAGCTTTAGGTTTGAACAATTCACATTTCATGAATGCCACCGGATTGACTGATGAGCAACACTATACGACAGCACGTGATATCGCTACCTTAAGTCGTGCCATTATTCGTGACTTTCCACAACAATATAAGCGCTACTCTGTGCGAGAATTTACTTATAACAATATTACGCAGAAAAATCGTAATCGTTTGTTATGGCGAGATCAGTCTGTGGATGGTTTAAAGACGGGCCATACTGAGGCGGCTAAATATTGTTTGGCTTCCTCTGCACAACGTAATGGCATGCGTTTGATATCTGTCATCTTAGGTGCGCCTTCTAGCGATGCGCGGGTGACTCAATCACAATCTTTGCTTAATTACGGATTCAGATTCTTTGAAACACATCGTCTCTATGAAGCACAACAAGCTTTGATGACTCAACGTGTTTGGTATGGAAAAGAAAAAGACCTTCAGCTTGGTGTGGCGCAAGATGTTGTGATTACACTTGCTCGAGGTCGTTATAAAGATATTAAGCCACACTTAGAATTGCCGGCTAGACTGGAGGCGCCGATACAAAAAGGTCAACACATTGGCAAAGTGATTATTGCTGTATCAGAGCAGGATAGCATTGAATATGACTTGATCGCGTTACAGGATATCCAAGAGGTGGGTTTGCTAGGTAAGTTGAAAGATTATGTGATGGGTTATTTTGAATGAGTTTGGCTTATTTAAACGGAGACTTCAGGGCGCTGGAGGAATGTCATGTCTCGGTACTGGATCGGGGTTTTATTTTTGGCGATGCAGTTTATGAGCTGATTCCCGTCTACAATAATAAGCCTTTCCAACTAGCTAGGCATTTGCAAAGGTTAGCACGCAGCATGAATGAGATTGCTATCCAGATGCCTTATGATGATCAGCAATGGCAAACGATTATCCAATCACTGATTGATCATTATGAGCAAGACCAATGTTCAGTCTACATTCAAATTACACGTGGAGTTGCAGCGCGTGATCATGCGTATCCAAAATCGGTAACTCCTACAATATTCGTTATGGTAAATCCATGGCCAAAGGTCTTGGATACTTATCTCACTCAGGGTTTGAGTGCGGTGACGCGTGAGGATATACGTTGGCATCGCTGTGATATTAAAGTGACAAGTTTATTGGCCAATGTGATGATGAAACAACAGGCTGTCGAACAGCAGGCGCATGAAACACTATTGGTGCGTGATGGGGTAGTGTTGGAGGGTTCATCATCCAATGTTTTTGTGGTGCAAGGCGGACAAGTCTTTACTGCTGAAAAAAATAATTTAATATTACCTGGGATTACCCGAGATGTGGTGATTGATTTATTGCAACAGTGTTCAATTCCATTGATTGAGCAGGCGATCAGTATTGAAGACTTAAGTGGCGTAGATGAAATATGGATCACTAGTTCAACAAAAGAATGTTTGCCGGTTACGCAATTGAATGGGCAGGCTGTTGGTAATGCACGACCTGGTAAACTCTGGCGTCAAGTGTATGATGCTTTTCAAACTATGAAGTCTTTATAAGCGATGTCAAAGTCAGAAGATAATTCACAAAAACCTACAGATGAGGTGGAGGAACTACAAGGTTTGGTTTATCCCTGTGAGTTTCCTTTGAAAATGTTTGGTAAAAACGAACTGAATTTCATTGCCGCTGTTGAGGCGACGGTAGAACAGTGGGTGCCACGCTCTGATTGGGCTTCAAGTAAACAAACACCGAGTAAGAATGCCACTTACGTTAGTTATGAAATTGTCATCATTGCCCAGAATCGCACTCAACTCGATGGTGTATGTGCGGCAGTCACCGCTTGTCCGTCCGTGATTATGGCGTTGTAAAGATTATTTTGTCGACTTTAGTGCTGTTCAATAAGCCCTTCGATGTGCTGTGTCAGTTCACTGACGACGATAAGCGCTCAACGTTGGCAGATTATGTCGATATCCAACATGTTTATCCCGCTGGTCGTTTAGATAAAGACAGCGAAGGCTTGCTGTTGTTAACAGATGATGGCGCTTTGCAACATCGCATTACTCATCCTAAACAAAAGCTTGCTAAGGTATATTGGGTGCAAGTTGACAATGAGATCAGTGATCAAGCCATCAGACGTTTGAGTCGTGGGGTGCAGTTAAAAGACGGTCTCACACGGGCGGCTAAAGTTAAGCGCATTTCACAACCAGACAATTTATGGGCGCGCACACCCCCCATACGAGTACGGCAATCTATACCAACTTCTTGGCTAGAGATTGCCATCACGGAAGGTAAAAATCGTCAGATTCGTCGAATGACAGCGGCAGTGGGTTTTCCAACTTTGCGCTTAATACGACATAGGATTGGCGATTGGAGTTTGAATGACCTGCAACCTGGAGAGTATCAACGTCTTAATGTGTCATTTTAATGCGGCTTTTTGAATAGCATAATGCGTGATATGTTATTGGTCGCCAACAGGCACTCGCGCCACCTGAATCGTTAATCCAAGAGTGTATTTATGAGTAGTGAAAAATTTCCATACATTGCCATAGCGTTAGGTGTGATTTTTTATGTTGTATTATCTCTAGGTGGTCAATTGCATGCCGATGGCTCAACTCATTTGCCACTGTTGACCTTGTTGCTGGTGAGTGAGTTCGGTTTCATCAGTCACTTGGCCGCACTTTATATTGTGGTGAAGAAGTGTCTACGCGTTGGTATCAATGTGGAGTTGCTGATTACTGCCTCTTGTTGCATTATTTTTATTGGCTACTTTTTAATGACTGGCTTAAAGTTTTGGCCCAGTTAATGTTAATAAGGTTGTCTATGTACGCTATGCTAACTGGGTATTTCTAGTTGATCCCTAGCGCATAACTATGCGCTGCATGTAAGCGACTGGCTGTGCCAACATCAAACCACGTTCCTCGAAAGATTTGTGCACTTATTCGTTGTTGTTGGATGGCGCGATTGAATACCTCTGATAAGGGATAAGCCTTTTTTTCATTTGTGAAAATCTGTGGATTTAGATAAGCGATACCGCTATAGGTGTAACGTTGTGTGTCATCATCAATGCCCAACTGGGTTGCACTGAAATCACCTTGTAAATGATGCGGCGGGTTCGGAACCATCATTAAATGGCAATCTTGCTTGAGTGTGAAAGTGCTATCAAAAGGCATATTGGTGTAAATATCTGCGCTGATACATAAAAATGCCTGATCTCCCAAGAGATTTTTTGCATAAGCAATGCCACCTCCTGTTTCTAATGCCTGCTCTCCCTCATGTGAATACTGTAGCTCAACACCATAGCGCTCGCCATCACCCAGTGCAGTTTCGATCATGTGCCCTAGATAGGCTGTGTTGATTATGATCGTTTCAAAACCGGCGGCAGCACATTTGATAATATGATGTTCAATGAGGCATTGGCGACCTACTTTAAGCAGAGGTTTTGGGCAATGTTGTGTGAGTGGACGTAAGCGCGTGCCTTGACCCGCTGCTAGTATCATGGCTTTCATTGGACAGGCTCTTGTGCTGAAGCTTGAGAAGGCAATGACTTCAAAAAAGTATGAAATTCCCTCAATACAGGATAATAGTCAGATACTTGCAACATATAATTGAGCGTGCGAGGAATGTCATTGAGATAGGCTGCTTTATTGTCTCGATAATTGAGTCGGCAAAAAATACCCACGGCCTTGAGATGACGTTGCAGTCCCATGAGATCAAACCAACGCTTAAATTGATCTAACTCGATAGCATCAGGACAGTGCATGTGCTTATGGAAGTGCTTGATCCATTGGTTAATGTTGTTTTGTGGCCAATCGATGTAGCAATCACGCAGTAAGGAGACTAGATCATAAGTAATTGGGCCGCGAACCGCATCTTGATAGTCGATTACACCAATGTGTTGATGGTCCAAGACCATTAGGTTTCTGGAGTGGAAGTCACGGTGAACAAAGACCTGAGGTTGTTCAATAGCGTTATCGATGAGTAATTGATAGGTATTATCTAAGCAAGCTTGGATAGATTCATGCCATTGTAGTTGATGATGACATTGTAAAAACCATTCTGTAAATAACTGCATTTCTTGCAGTAACTTCTCTGCACTATATTGTGGTAGCTGCTCAGTGGGTACGGCCTGCAAGTTAAATAGCGTGTTGATAGCCGTGCGATAATAGCTATCGGCGTTGTCTGCATTGAGCTGTTGCAGTAATAGGTCGTTGCCAAAATCTGAGAGTACAAAAAATCCATGTTGAGCGGAGTAATGGTGAATAACCGGCACGCAAACTGCATGCTTTTTCAACAGTAAGCTCGTATCGATAAAAGCTTGATTGTTTTCATGAGTGGGTGGTGAATCTACCGCGATCAACGTTACCTCATTGGCACCACTGTTGAATGAAGTTTGAGGTGTTTCTGTGGCATGAGTCGCATTGATTTTAAAGCGATAGTACTTGCGAAAGCTAGCATCGCCGGAAACGCTCTCCAGTGACTGGATATCGTCACTGTAGCACTGTTGTAACCAATGGATGAGTTGTTGTTTGCGTGTGCCCATAAAATCCACTTTATAATCGATACGGCCTATGTTTGTGATGTACGTAGATGGGTCATAGAAGCATCTGTATGATGAGCATTATATACTCAAGCCGAAACCGTCTATGTATCTTTTTTGAAATTTCATTCACGCCTGGAGGGCACAGTGAAAGCAGCAGAATTATTTATACAATGCTTAGAAAATGAGGGAGTTGAATACATTTTTGGTATCCCGGGAGAGGAGAACCTAGATGTTATGGATGCTCTACTGGATAGCAAGATAAAATTTATCACCACACGTCATGAGCAAGGTGCAGCTTTTATGGCAGATGTTTATGGACGTCTAACAGGGCGTGCGGGTGTGTGTCTTGCCACTTTAGGGCCTGGGGCGACCAACTTGGTAACAGGTTTTGCTGATGCTGATATGGATCGCGCACCCATAGTAGCCATTGCAGGGCAAGGTGCGACCACGCGCATGCATAAAGAGAGTCATCAGGTATTAGATTTGGTGAATTTGTTCGAACCAATATCAAAATACAGTACACAGATACGTGCAGCGCAAATTATTCCCGAGGTGGTGAGAAAAGCTTTTAAAGATGCGCAGATGGAAAAACCTGGTGGTAGCTTTATCGATTTTCCAGAAAATATTGCCGGTGCCACTATGCCAATTGAAAAGCAACCGCTTAAAGTGCAGTCACCGTCATTGCCCACTCCACCTGATAGTAAGATTCAGCAGGCGGTGGAAGTGATTAATCAAGCAGAATATCCCATTATTATGGCTGGTAACGGGGTGATTCGAAATAACGCTAGTGAAGCTTTGGTTCACTTTGCAGAAAAGCTCAATATTGCTGTCGCTTCGACATTTATGGCCAAGGGCGTCATTCCATTCTCACACCAGTTGTCATTGGGTACAGTGGGCTTGCAAGCCAAAGATTATGTGGGCTGTGGATTTGAAAAATCAGATGTCATTATCTGCATAGGTTTTGATATGGTGGAATTCCATCCGCATATTTGGCACAAATATAAAGATAAGAAAATCATTCACATTGACATGAGTCCGGCAGAAGTCGATGAGCATTACATTCTCGAGATGGGGCTGGTAGGGGATATCAAAGCGGGTTTAAATGCTATTGCTGAACGTGCGACACCTAAAAAAGGCGTATTTAATAATCAGTTACGTACTACTATTGTCAATGAGTTAACAGAGCATGCTGATGATCAATCATTTCCGGTGAAACCGCAGAAGATTATTGCTGATTTGCGTGCAGTGTTAGATGCTGAAGACGTTATTATTTCTGATGTGGGTGCTCATAAAATGTGGATGGCACGCATGTATCAAGCCGAGTCACCTAATACTTGTATCATCTCCAATGGTTTTGCTTCTATGGGTATCGGTGTGCCCGGTGCGATTGCAGCAAAGTTGGTACACCCTGAGCGTGTTGCATTAACCGTCACCGGTGATGCAGGTTTTATGATGAATTCACAAGAAATTGAAACCGCACTGCGTAATAAAATTGCCATTATTATTTTAATTTGGAATGACAGTGAATATGGCTTAATACGATGGCATCAGATGCGTAAATTAGGGCGTCCTAGTCACATCGAATTCAATAACCCCGATTTTGTAAAATATGCAGAAAGTTTTGGCGCCAAGGGTTATCGCGTTGAGCGTAGTGAGGATCTCAAGCCTGTATTGACTCAAGCCATAGCAGATGACACGGTGGTAATTATTGATTGTCCTGTTGATTATTCTGAGAATATGAAACTCACCGAAGAATTAAGTCGCCTTACAAGTGGTATGTGTCTGGAGTAACTGTATGACTGAACAATTCACATTGATGATTAAAGGGGCTCAGGGTAATGGTGAGTCACTGTGTGTGAGTGCCCCATGGGACGGGAGTGATATTGCTCAGGTTCCTTATGCTTGCGAGGCAGATATTGAAACTGCACTGGCAACAGCGCATGCCATCTTTTCTGACAGGAAAGCTTGGTTGCCGAAGCCTGAGCGACTGCAAATTTTAGAGAAGACCGCACAATTAATGCAACAGCAGGCAGAATGGTTGGCGCTGGAGGCTGCTCGTGAGGGAGGAAAACCTTTGATTGACTCACGAGTGGAGGTGGCCAGAGCTATTGACGGTATCAAGAGCTGTATCGACGTATTGCGCACTGAGTCGGGTCAAGAAATCCCCATGGGATTGAACGCCGCCTCTATGCAGCGTTTGGCCTTTACGCATAAGGAACCCATCGGAGTGGTGGTGGCCATCAGTGCTTTCAATCATCCATTGAATCTCATCGTGCATCAAGTCGGGCCCGCGATTGCTGCTGGTTGTCCTGTGATTGTTAAACCTGCTGAGGACACGCCATTGTCGTGTATGCGTTTTATTAAGCTATTGCGTGAGGCAGGTTTGCCGGAAGCCTATTGTCAGGGATGTGTAGTTAAAGATCATAGCCTTGCAGAACAACTAGTCAGTGACTCTCGAGTAGCTTTCTTGTCTTTTATAGGCAGTGCTAAAGTGGGTTGGATGCTACGCAGCAAGTTGGCGCCTGGTACACGCTGTGCTTTAGAGCATGGCGGTGTTGCGCCTGTAATCATAGAGCAGACGGCGGATTTAGAGGACACTCTGCCATTGATTGCTAAAGGGGGGTTTTACCATGCCGGTCAGGTGTGTGTGTCAGTGCAACGAGTATACGTACCACAAGCGATGGCGGAGCAGGTCGCACAACGCTTAGCTAGTCTCGCGCAAACCATGACTGTGGGTGATCCAACCTTAGAACAGACCGAAGTAGGCCCTTTGATTCGCAACCATGAAGTGACTCGTGTAGCTGAATGGGTGGATGAGGCCATACAGTCTGGCGCTCGGTGCATTTGTGGTGGTCAGGCTTTATCAGCATCTAGTTATGCGTGCACAGTGTTGCTTAATCCCAGTCCGCAGTCAGCGGTCAGCCAACGAGAAATTTTTGGTCCGGTAATATGCGTTTATGGCTATGACGGTATAGATAGTGCGATTGAACAGGCCAATAGTCTACCTTATGCGTTTCAGGCCTCCGTGTTGACGCAAAATATTGATGTGGCCATGCATTGTAGTCAGCAACTTGATGCTGCCACTGTGATGGTCAATGATCACACGTCTTTTCGAGTCGACTGGATGCCGTTTGCCGGTTTGAAACAGTCGGGCCTAGGTGTTGGGGGTATTCCTTATACGTTCGAAGATATGCAAGTGGATAAACAAATCGTGATTCGATCCAAGCAGATTATATAATTAAAATCTGGATGCTGGATTGAGGCCATTGCATAGATCTTATGGAATCGGTCGTTCAGTGTGTTTATTCATCATTGCGACGTTGAAGTAAATAATCAAAAAATTCAAATTTACTGATTAAGCCTTCACCACTTTGATCATATTTTTTAAATACTTTTGGATCGCTTAGATTATAAATAACTTTTGCTTCTTCTTGCGTAAGCTGTTCGTTACGATTTAAATCAGCAGACCAAAATAGACCATCTCTCAAGCTCATTCCACCTCCTCGAGAGAGGGCAGCCTGAGAAAAAAGTAAACAAGCCAGCAGCATGAGTGGTGTTATCAACTGAATACATTTTTTCATGTCACACAAATCTCCATTAAGCAAGTTTCTTGACGAGAACACGTGAGTTTCGTTTACTGCTGATGGCGTTGCGGCGATCGGCAGGAAGAGCTTCTAGCTGACCTTTTTGGTAGCCATTATCATAGAACCAGTGCAATGACCGTGTGGTCATGGCAAACACTGTATCACAGCCCAATTGCTTGGCTTTATTTTCTAAAAATTTAATTAAGCGTGTGCCGTGTCCTTCCTTCTGGAACTCTGGATGGACCGCAATACAGGCACACTCTGCATGACACTGATTGTCGTAGGGGAGTAGTGCCCCACAGGCGAGAACGAAACCATCACGTTCAATCACAACATAGTGTTTTAGATCACGCTCAATCTGCTCGCAAGAACGTGCCAATAGAATACCCTCATTTTCTAGAGGTTTAATCAAAGATTGTATACCACCAACATCATTGATACTGGCGCTGCGGATATCATCATAGGTGTCATGTGTGATCATAGTACCGGCACCATCTTGACTGAACAATTCTTGTAACAGTACACCGGATGACGTATTACTGAGAATGTGTACCCGCTCGACTTGCTGATAGCAGGCTTGCAGTGATAACTCAACTAACATGCGTATTTTGGCTGATAGCGTCTTTCGTCTTTTAAGCAATGCCTGAGCATCACTTAAGGTAAGGTATTTGATACGCTGCTTGCGATGGTCAAGGAGGTTTTTCTCGGTAGTGAGAAAAATGAGTTTTTCAGCGGGCATGCTGGCCGCCACAGTGGACGCGATTTGATATTCATCAATATAAAAACACTCACCACTGGGTGAATAGCCCAACGATGACAACAATACGATATTATTGACTTCCAGTTGTTGGCGGATAGCATGGGTTTCGATACGACGCACTTCGCCGCGATATTGCTGATCGATTCCGTCTACGATGCCGACTGGCTTGGCAAGGACAAAATTGCCGCTGACGGTGGTCAGTTTCATGCCAGCCATAGGGGTGTTCACTAGGCCTGTGGAAAAAAGAGATTCCAATCGCGTTTGATATTCGCCGATCAGATGCTGTAGCTTGATCATTTTATTATGGTCGACTACTTTAGGCTGTCGAGCTTTGAATAAATCGGTACCAAACACGATGATGAGCTTGATACCTAAGGTTTGCATCAAGGCTAGGTCTTGCACCAACTCACTCAGAGTATCACTGGTGACAATCTCGTTTGGCAAGGTGATGACAAAAATACTCCCCTGATGGGCATAAATGTAGGGTGCCGCCGCGCGGAAAGTACTGATATCAAATGTTTCCATGGGTGTAGTCTAAACAAATAAGAATAGGTGTTAATTATACGGGTTATTGCATAAAATTAACGCATATATTCAATCAATATGATGGTTAGTGCTATCATGCAGGCGACAATTCATGTCATGGCTTGAGCTGTCGGGATGGGGCATTTTACATAGTGATTTTGCTAACGCTAGTCGTTAGCCGCGTAATGCAGACTATCAACAATAAATATCAACCAGAAACACAACAAGAACATCATAATAAGGTTTAGGATAATGTATAAGCAGATAAGTAAGTCGCTGAAAGCAGTGTTTTCTTCTGTCGCTACGATAATATGGGCGTCACTAGGTACTGCGATGCTGGTATCGTTTTCATCAGTTAGTTTAGCTGATTCAGGTAAATCAAATATACCCGGTATTGATCGTGCCAGTGTCAGTTATGAAGTGCCTGCTGATCTTAATTCATGGTCGACACATGAAGTCTCTAGCCTACGTGATGAACATCAACAAAATCTTGATCAAATTCGCCAGAATCAAACTAGCAGAGATCAAGCTGATGCTCATATGCTATCTGAGTTATTACGTCATGATATGGTGCGCTTATCGATTGTTGATGTGATTCCAGCGCTTATTAAAGAGTACCAAATTGAAGGTGATTTCAAGGACCTGCTCATGGGTTACCGTGATACTTTCAAAGTCGAGCTGATGGCCAATCATAATGAGATTCAATCGCTGGGTGATTATCAGTCCTATGATTTCCGTTTTGCTGCCGTTTATATGTCTATGATTTATGCGTTTGATGATAATCCAGAATTCTATCAACGTTTAAAGTCTGACATGATGCTTGAAGACTCTGTAATAGGACGTTATCGCAATGCAATTGATGAGTCTTATCTGGGGGTTAAAGCGGCAAGTGAAGTAATCGATTCTTTTCATATTGTTAACGACTTGGAAAAAGTCATTGTTGCTTTGGACTCTGAACTTGAGAAAAGAAATAACTAATTTCTAAAATTTAGTTACTAAGGTTTTCTTAATCTCCATCATGGAAAGATAATCATGAAGATATCATGGTGGAGGAAAAGTGATAGTCACACACTAAAGAAACTGTTTTGGTTTCGTAGTGTTCTGATTGTTGT
>CAZKDD010000014.1:0-13594 GCA_964551535.1 uncultured Thiotrichales bacterium
GCTGGTCCGGGACCCGGCGCCCCGCTCGCCATCAATGGTGCCATTTTCAATATGCGGTAAAAATGCATCTTGTTGAGTTTTATTAAATCGATGAACCTCATCAACAAATAATACCGTCGTCACATGATTGAGTTGTTGATTTTGTTTAGCAGTTTCAATTGCAGCCCTAATTTCTTTGATCCCGCTAAGCACAGCAGAAACAGATAAAAAAGGCACTTGGCAATGTTTAGCAATCAAATGAGCAATGGTGGTTTTGCCTGTCCCTGGTGGCCCCCACAACACCATAGAGTGTGGTTTGCCTGAATTAATGGCTTTACGCAATGGGGAACTGTGATTAAGTAAATGAGATTGACCAACAAACTCGTCTATGGTCTCTGGTCGCATACGATCGGCTAGCGGTCGGTAATGCTCCTCTAAGCCTGTATTCTGCGATGTGTTATCAAACATATCCTGACTGGACATATCTACTCAGGCTCACCAACAACATCAACTCCATCGGGAATAACAAATTCAAATGCGGCATCGGACGGCATTGTGTCATATTGAATATTCGAAAAACGTATAATGGTGGTTTGCTCAAAATGATCATATAACTTCATTTCTCGAATATCGTTGCCGTCCACACCGATTTCGATTCGGTAGAATTCCGTATCTTTAATCCTTGGGACTAATGCTATCCAATTCAAACCAAAAGCCATAGACATCTCTCTAATTTCAAAATCTTCTATCAGCGGTTTGTTTTTGGTTAACAACATAATTGGTGTTGAGCCTAAAGCATCAGAGATGGGCTGCACGGTAACTTGTGCCAGATCAATGTCGAACATCCATAAATTTCTACCATCAGCGACGATTTGCTGAGACAGCGGTGAAGTGTAATGCCACTTAAAGCGTCCTGGCTTTTTAAGCGCAAAGAATCCACTTGCCTCTTGTATTATCACATCATCGCTATCGATAACTTGTTGATAGAAGTCTGCTTTAAAGTGATTAGATGAAGTTAATACAGAAGCGAGTTGTTCTGCAGTCAAACACCATGCTGAAAAACTCGTAAAAAACAAGGAAAAGAATACGATGACACGAGACATAAGCGACATTATTGATGCTATTTAGGTGGAGGGGGTGCTAAAACTTCTCTAGAACCATTAGATTGCACTGCAGAAACAACTCCAGCACTCTCCATCTCCTCAATCATACGAGCAGCTCGGTTATAACCCACTTTGAGACGTCGTTGCACATATGAAATTGAGGCCTTACGAGTTTCAGTGACAATCGCTACAGCTTGATCATAGAGCGGATCTAAACCATCACTGTCTTGCATAGGCTCTAAACCTGGAATAGTCTCAGCGCCAGATGAAGGTTCTTGCACAACTTCTTCAAGATAATTAGGTTCACTCTTGTCACGTAAGAAATTACAAACTTTATGTACTTCTCCATCAGAGACAAATGCTCCATGCACGCGCTCAGGAATTGAGGTGCCAGGTGGCAGATACAACATGTCACCATGACCCAATAATTGCTCAGCTCCCATCTGATCTAAAATGGTTCTTGAATCCACTTTCGAGGACACTTGAAAAGCCATACGGGTAGGAATATTGGCTTTAATTAGACCTGTAATAACATCAACAGAAGGTCTTTGCGTAGCCAATATCAAATGAATACCAGCAGCACGAGCTTTTTGAGCCAAGCGCGCTATCAGTTCCTCGACTTTCTTGCCCACGACCATCATCATGTCAGCGAACTCATCCACTACGATGACTATTGTCGGTAATTGAGTGAGTGCATCAGCACTGGCCTCAGGGTCAACTTGATCATTGATGTTAAATAGAGGATCCAGTATGGGTTCACCTTTTTTTTCTGCTTCAAGGACTTTGCTGTTATAGCCTGAAATATTACGCACGCCCAACGCCGACATCAGTTGATAACGACGCTCCATCTCAGCCACACACCACCGTAAGGCATTAGACGCTTCCTTCATATCCGTGACCACTGGAGTGAGTAAATGAGGAATACCCTCATAGACACTCAGCTCCAACATTTTTGGATCAATCAAAATCAAACGTACATCCGCGGGTGAAGCCTTATACAGCAAGCTAAGTATCATGGCATTAACGCCCACAGACTTGCCCGAACCTGTGGTTCCAGCAACCAACAGATGCGGCATGTTAGCTAAATTCACCACCACCGGACGACCTCCGATATCTTTACCTAATCCTAAAGTCAGTGATGATGAAGATTCATCATAAGCTTTGGATTGTAAGATTTCACTCAAACGCACTATTTCACGTTTTTCATTAGGGATCTCTAAACCTACTGATGGCTTACCGGGTATGACTTCCACTATTCTCACACTGACCACCGATAATGCTCTGGCTAAATCTTTAGCCAAGGCAGAGACTTTACTAACTTTTAATCCCGGAGCTAATAACAATTCAAAACGGGTCACAATCGGTCCAGGATGAACCTCACTGACCTGCGCCTCAATTCCAAAATCTAATAATTTGAGTTCAACTTGTTTAGATAACGCCTCGAGTGCTTTTTCTGAATAACCAACATATTCATCAATGGCCGCATCCAGCATGCTCAATGGTGGCAAGGTACCATCGCCTTTTGCCTCAAACAGCGGTATCTGCTTCTCCCGTTGAGCACGTTCACTCACGATAGGCGTGTTTACATTGGGTTCTATACGCAGCTTTTGGCTGCGTGGTTTAAGCTCTTTCTTCACTCTAGTGGCAATATCTTGCTGTTTCTCAACTTGCTTAGCCTGTATTAATGCCCACAGCTTTTGTGCAATCGCGATGCTCGAGTGATAAATCACTGACAAGATAATGACGGTCACCTTGCCGGTACTTTCTATTAAACGCAGCCAAGACAAGCGCGTGAAAATAGTCGTACCCGCCAAAAATAGGCCTAACAGCAGCAATGTCGTCCCCAGGTAGCTAAATGCAGAAACAAATGCACTCGATACCAAGTTACCTAATACACCCCCAGAATCTGAGGGCAGATAGGTGGAATTGAAGTGCAAAGAAGCCAATCCACAGCCAGCAACCAGTGTTAATAAGAAGCCACTCCAACGCACACTGAGTAAATGGACGTCTAATTTACCCGCTTCATTGATGCCTCTGTGAATCAACCAGCCGCTGTATGCCACCATTAATGGAGCCAGATAGGCAAAATAGCCGAATAAGAAAAGGAACAAGTCTGCAAAGAAAGCGCCAGCGGCCCCTCCCATATTCTCGATAGTATCTCCCGAGCTACTCACCGACCAGCCAGGGTCATTGTTGTTGTAACTCATCAGTGCCAATAGCAAATAGGCGCCTATTGCAAACAAGATGACAAGCGAACTCTCGCGCAAACCGGTACTCATAGAAAACTGAGACTTGTTTAACGATGTCGTTTTAGAGGGTTTTTTTGCTGATCGTGCCACAGTATTAAGTTATTAGTTTAATAATATATTTTAAATATCTGATTTTACTAGCATTATTGTCAGGATTATAGCGGTTTTCATAGGCCGCAGCCAATTGTAACAATCAGCACTGTATAGGAGTTTACAGACATTTGCTCCTTTCACCAGACCACCGTAACATAGCGGCACAATTTAACACAGATGTCAGCGATTAAAGGGAGTATTTGTCATGAGTGACACTCAGCATCATAAGCTAATTATTCTTGGTTCAGGACCGGCAGGCTACACCGCCGGCGTCTATGCGGCACGTGCTAATCTAAACCCAGTGATTATTTCAGGATTAGAGCAAGGCGGTCAGTTGATGACAACGACAGACGTAGATAATTGGCCGGGTGATGTGGATGGTTTACAAGGACCAGAATTGATGCAACGTATGCTCATGCATGTAGAGAAGTACGGCACTCAAGTCATTTTTGACTATATCCAGTCGGTGGACTTCAGTCAGCGTCCATTTAAACTGAATGGAGATATTAATGGCTCATATACCTGTGATGCTCTCATTATCGCAACCGGCGCATCTGCTATGTACCTAGGCCTAGATTCTGAACAAGCCTTTAAAGGCAAAGGTGTGTCAGCCTGCGCAACCTGTGATGGATTCTTTTATAAAGGCAAAGATGTCGCTGTCGTAGGTGGCGGAAACACTGCTGTGGAAGAGGCACTATACCTATCAAACATCGCAGCCAACGTCACACTGATTCATCGAAGAGATACACTCAAATGTGAAAAAATCTTGGCAGATAAATTATTTGAAAAAGAGAAAACTGGTAATGTCACCATCGCGTGGAATCACACTTTAGACGAGGTTCTGGGGGATGATAGTGGTGTCACCGGCATTCGTATTAAACATACACAGGATGATAGTACTCAAGAAATTGATTTAGCCGGTGTATTTATCGCCATCGGCCACAGCCCCAACACCAGCATTTTTGTGCAACAACTGGATATGAAGAACGGCTATATCACTGTTAATAGCGGACTGCATGGTAATGCTACTGCTACTAGTGTTGAAGGAATTTTTGCAGCGGGAGATGTCATGGATCATATCTACAGACAGGCAATTACTTCAGCTGGCACAGGTTGCATGGCAGCACTGGATGCAGAACGTTATCTTGATCAAATGAGCTCTTAATAACTGCCACATCCAGTATTCAATGAGTGCATCTAATGACCAGCATGAAAAAGACTCGCAGCATACGTATAGTGATCCTGACCGATTAGAACTCAGTTTTCATACTAGCTTGGCTGAGATCGATTTATCTGAGTGGAATCGTTTAGCTGGGACTTCAGACCCGTTCACACGCTATGAATTTCTAAGCGCGCTAGAGACTCATCATTGCGTGGGACAAGAGTATGGTTGGTATCCCTATCATCTGGTCCTGAGAAATTCAGCACAACAGCTTATTGGTGCCTGCCCTTTGTATATCAAGACCAACTCCTATGGCGAGTTTGTATTTGATTGGAGCTGGGCCTCGGCCTATGAACAATCATCTCTCAATTATTACCCAAAACTAGTGTCATCAATTCCATACAATCCAGTCACAGGTGCACGTTTATTGGGCGAATCCGTCGCAATCAAGAAGTTAATGATTAAACAAATCTTACTTTTAACAGAAAAAATGAATATGAGTGGCAGTCATTTTCTGTTCACAACAGATCAAGACACGGAGGTTTGTCAACAGTTAGGCATGCAACAAAGAATCGGATGTCAGTATCATTGGAAAAACCACAACTACACAGATTTCGATGATTTTATCAGTACTTTCGTTTCACGAAAGCGTAAAAAAGTGAAGCGTGAGCGACGTAAAGTAGCAGAAGAAAATATTAACTTCGTCATTAAGTCCGGTGATCAAGCCAGTGCACATGAAATTACAAAAGCCCATTATTTTTATGAAAGTACTTTTGATAGAAAGTCTGGTTTACCTACACTCAATAAAAATTTTTTTAAAGAAATTGCCCACACTATGGGGCAACAAATAATTTTCATATTTGCAATGCATGAAGAAAAAATTATCGCCTGCGCCATTTGTTTTAAAAGTGATGATGCACTTTTTGGTCGTTTCTGGGGTTGCGAATCTAATTATGACAGTCTGCATTTTGAAACCTGTTTTTATCAGGGCATAGATTATTGCATCAAAAATAAACTCCAACGTTTTGAGCCTGGAGCACAAGGCGAACACAAAATAACACGAGGTTTCTTACCTACTATTACCTGGTCATCTCACTGGATCGCCAATGAGCAATTCCGTGAACCAATTTATAACTTTTGTGAACGTGAAAAAATCGCCATGCATGAACAATATGATGCGCTGATGACATTATCACCCTATCGGAATGATTGATGTCGAGCCTTGAGCTGAATTGGTTAGATACAGATGATCTAAGTTACTCATTTCCACCGCCCGACTGCGCACTTGATGACCCTGAGGGTCTCATAGCCGCCGGTGGGGATCTCACTCCAGCACGCATTCTTAAGGCCTATCATAGTGGAATCTTCCCTTGGTATCAGGAGCCTCAACCGATTCTTTGGTGGTGCCCCAACCCTCGTGGTGTGCTCTATCCCAAAAAAACTATCGCTCATAAAAGTGTGTTGCGTACACTCAAACGCAAACAATGGACAGTCAGCTACGACAAAGATTTTGCAGCAGTGATTCGAGCCTGTGCTGAACCCCGCAGCTATTCAAATAACACCTGGATTACCACAGAAATGAGTGCAGCTTATATTCAACTTCATGAACTTGGACACGCGCATAGTATTGAAATATGGAATCCTAAAGGGAATCTAGTTGGAGGTATTTATGGGCTATCTATTGGTCGACTATTTGCTGGTGAGTCTATGTTTAGTCGTGAAAATGATGCATCAAAAATAGCATTACTCTGGCTAGCTGCATATTGTGATCACTGGGGCTATGCAGTCATCGACACCCAACTACCCTCGCAGCACTTAACATCAATGGGGGGTGAAGCTATCAGCCGGCAACAATATTTAATGCAATTAAAAAAATATTCAAATCAATTTGTTGACGAGCATGCCTGGCGAATAGGACAGACTATAAAGCTGCACGAATGGCTGGCTGCACGTTAGGCATCGAGTAAGTCTGCGCGTTGGCGGATTGCCGTAGTGATGGAAGTTAGTCCATATTCGACAAAATTGCCGACTTCACATCGTCTAATTGCGCATCAATAGTGATCATTTTACTAGTACATTGCTTAATGGCTGTATCAGGATCTTTCAAACCATGACCGGTCAATGTACAAACGACTGAACTACCTGCTGGAATTTTGCCATTAGCAATATCTCGTAAAGCGCCCGCAACCGAAGTCGCTGACGCCGGCTCACAAAACACCCCCTCTTCACAGGCTAAAGTTCTTTGTGCTGCTAGAATTTCTTCATCCGTGCATTCATCGAACCATCCGTCAGACTCTTTAGCCACCTGCCATGCTTGCTCCCAACTTTGCGGATGTCCGATACGAATTGCAGTCGCCACTGTATCTGGATTATCTACCATGTTGCCGCGCATAAATGGTGCGCTTCCTGAGGCTTGATAACCTATCATCTTCGGACGCGATTGGATGCTGGCATCCGTTGGAAATAAACAATTACCCTCGCACAGAGCACATGACTGAGTTTGTATCGAACCTTGGTGACTACATGATTCTGTGTAGCCAATCCAATGTGCTGTAATATTTCCGGCATTACCCACAGGCAGGCAGTGATAATCAGGCGCCTTACCTAGATCCTCAATAATCTCGAAAGCAGCCGTTTTCTGACCCTGTAAACGATAAGGATTGATACTATTAACAATATCTACAGGGGCATGATCAGCCACTTCTTTGACTAAACGCATGCCATCGTCAAAGTTACCGCGAACTTGAATCACTATGGCGCCATGAATCATGGCCTGAGCTAGTTTACCCATGGCAATTTTGCCATCAGGTATGAGAACAAAAGCACGAATCCCTGCCCGTGATGCGTAGGCTGCCGCAGCCGCAGAGGTATTACCTGTAGAGGCGCAAATGATGGCTTTACTTCCATCTTGTACGGCTTTGGTTACAGCAACCGTCATACCTCGATCTTTAAATGAGCCAGTGGGATTTAAACCTTCAAATTTTAAATACAAATCCACGTCATGTTGATTAGCGATAGCAATGTTATGACAACGAATCAAGGGGGTTTGCCCTTCACCTAAACTAATAATGCGGCCATTGGGATCTAGTGGCAGACGAGAAAGATATTTTTTGATTAATCCAGTGTAATGGGATTTTGGCTCATTCATTTTATTAGTCCAAAGTTTCTAATCGAATGCTGACAACTTGTTCAGAAATCGTTTTAAGGGTTTCTATTTTCTCAAGCGCGATCATCATATTCGATTCTAAAACACGATGTGTGAGAATAATTAGGGGCACGCTGTCTTGATCATGTTTTCTATCTTTCTGCACAACCGCTTCAATACTTATATTATGATCAGAAAAAATACGCGTAATGTCAGCCAATACACCCGTTTGATCAAGCACTTGCATACGTAAATAGAATGCGGTTTCTACCTGCGACATTGTAAGTATAGGAATATCTGTAATCGCTGCCGGTTGAAAAGCTAGATGTGGAACTCGATTTTCAGGATCAGTGGTGAGCGCTCTCACTACATCAACTAAATCGGCAACCACTGCTGAGGCGGTGGGTTCTGCACCGGCTCCAGGACCATAATAGAGTGTCGGACCGACCGCATCTGCTTGCACAAGCACTGCATTCATCACACCATCGACATTAGCAAGTAAGCGTCGATGAGGTATTAAAGTAGGATGTACTCGCATCTCTAAACCTTCAGCATTACGTCTGGCAATACCTAGGTGTTTAATACGATAACCAAGCTCAGAAGCATACTCCACATCAATGCCTTGAATAGCAGAGATTCCTTCAGTAAATACTTTGTCAAACTGGAGCGGAACACCGAAGGCAATCGATGCCAATATCGTGAGTTTGTGAGCTGCATCTATTCCTTCTACATCAAACGTTGGATCAGCCTCGGCATATCCTAGCGCTTGCGCTTCTTTCAAAACACTCTCAAAGTCACGACCCTTATCACGCATTTCGCTCAGGATGAAATTTCCTGTGCCATTGATAATGCCTGCCAACCACTCGATTTGATTACCCGCCAATCCCTCTCTTATGGCTTTAATAATTGGAATCCCACCGGCTACGGCTGCTTCAAAAGCCACAGTAACACCCTGACTCTGGGCGGCCGCAAAAATTTCATTGCCATGCAATGCAATAAGCGCCTTATTGGCAGTCACTACATGTTTGCCATTCTCAATAGCCTGCATTACCAACTGCCTAGCTAAGTCCGTTCCGCCGATTAACTCAACGACAATATCAACCTCGGCGTTGTTGACGATCGATTCAGAATCAAGAGTCAATTCCACTGCTGAAGCATCTATATCACGCGGCTTATCCAAGTCTCGCACACTGGCAACTAACAGATTGATAGCACGACCTGCTCTACGTTCAATTTCCTCCGCATTACGTTGCAGTACAGTGGCTGTTCCCCCACCGACAGTGCCTAATCCTAATATTCCGATATTGATTGGTTTCATTTTTAATTTTATTTGCGTTCTGTGTTTGACGATATTTGATTCAAGCTATAACAATTTACGGTTTGAATTGATTGATTAATATGTTTTTTAACTACGCTCACGAAACATTTTCTTAATGCCACGAATAGCCTGTCGAGTCCTATGTTCATTTTCAATTAAACTAAAACGAACGTGATCATCCCCGTAAGAACCAAAACCGACACCAGGTGAAACAGCGACGTTTGCCATTTCTAACATTTTCATGGAAAAATCTAGTGATTTTTGATCAGCAAATTGTTCTGGAATTTTTGCCCATACAAACATCGTTGCCTTAGGGGATGTCACTTCCCAACCCAAGCTATTAAGTCCCTCGATCAACACATCGCGACGCGAGCAATACATAGTACGAATGTCTTCTACACAATCTTGTGGGCCCTCTAATGCTGCAATAGCGGCCACTTGTATTGGTGTAAACATACCATAATCCAAATAGGATTTAAGACGTGCGAGCGCGCTAACTAATGTTTTGTTGCCACACATAAACCCAACTCGCCATCCTGGCATATTGTATGTCTTAGACAAAGAGTAGAACTCTGCTGCAATGTCACTTGCGCCTTTAACTTGCAGTATAGAGGGTGGCTGATAGCCGTCAAAAGTGATTTCTGCGTACGCGATATCATTGATTACATAAATATTATGTTCCTTGGCTATATCAATAACACGTTCAAAAAACTCTAAATCGACGCATTGTGCGGTGGGATTAGCTGGGAAATTAAGAATAATTAATTTTGGCTTAGGCCAAGTGTCTCGAATAGCTTTTTCTAGCTCTGCGAAAAAATCGATATCTTCACCAACCGGAACATACATAATATCAGCACCAGCAATAACTGAACCGTAGGGATGGATAGGATAAGCAGGGTTAGGCACTAATACTGTGTCGCCTGGACCCAACATGGCTAGCGCGAGATGAGCCAAGCCCTCTTTTGAGCCAATAGTGACTATAGCTTCTTCATCGGGATCTAAATCAACATTGAACTTGCGTTGATACCAATCACAAATCGATCGTCTAAGCCGAGGTATACCTTTGGATACAGAATAACGATGAGTATCTTCACGCTGTGCTGCTTCTACCAACTTGTCGACAATATGCTTGGGCGCTGGTTGATCAGGATTACCCATACCAAAATCAACAATATCCTCACCCGCAGCGCGAAAAGTTGCCTTACGCTGATTCACGATATTGAACACATAAGGTGGGAGTCTTTTTATTCTGGGAAATTCTTCTTCCATGCTAACTTGATGCTGATGCAGTCCTATGTAAGTTGTGGTGCAAGTATTTGTATATTAAAGCGCTATTTTACAGTAGTGATGGCAATGGGTAACTATGAAATTAAAAGAAATTTTAAAAATATGAGGGTATGAGCTTAGTTATGGAAGATATTTTCTTGGATTCACTGGATTGCCATCTTTACGAATTTCAAAATGCAACATCACACGATCAGCTTCAGTGCTACCCAACAAAGCGATCGGTTGTCCAATGGCGATAGTATCTTCCTCTTTAACTAACAGTTTCTTGTTATGTGCATAGGCACTAAAAATACTGCTATTGTGTTTGATAATAATCAGATTGCCGTACCCTCTGAGCGCGTCACCAGCATAAACGACTTTGCCAGAAGCCGCCGCCTTGACTTCGCTGCCTTCTTTGGCAACGATATTAATTCCGTTATTTTTACTTGAGAATTCCTCAATCACTTTTCCACTCAATGGCCAGCCCCATTGACCGACCGGTTTTACATTTTTCGGAGGCGACTTGTTAGC
This sequence comes from uncultured Thiotrichales bacterium, assembly GCA_964551535.1. Lineage (GTDB taxonomy): Bacteria > Pseudomonadota > Gammaproteobacteria > UBA4575 > UBA4575 > UBA1858. The sequence goes on from CAZKDD010000014.1 coordinate 10,847, forward strand.
TGTCGACTTGCTCTCCCTAGAATATCGACTAGATTTTTGAGCCACTGCAGATGAATTTAAGCGCAATTTCTGACCAGGGTAGATCACATAAGGCTCGGAAATTCGATTCCAAGCCGCCAGCTCTTTCATCGACACCCCATATTTAAAACTTATAGAGTAAAGTGTCTCCCCTTTGGCAACCGTATGATAGCTATGATGATAATAGCGAGGAGATTTTCCCTTAGTCGCGCAACTATTCAGAAACGTAATGCTGACCATTAATATCAAAAAACATTTCATAAACACTAAAAAATGGCGATGTGTGCTCATTAGATCTCGTTCAGCGACTAGGTGGATGACATTATAACCAGAGCTATGGCCAACAGACATACCAATAACCAACCAAACCATTCAATATAGCGTACCAAAATAGGTTCAATTTTAGGGCCAAAATGCTTCAGCAAACCAGCCAGCAGGAAAAATCTAGCTCCCCGACCTAGAAATGAAAAAAGTATGAATAGCCACACTGACTGTGTCATGACACCGGCAGTAATTGTGAATAATTTGTATGGAATGGGGGAAAATCCTGCCACCAATATAATCCACACTCCCCATTGTTCAAACCAAATTCTGGCTTGAAGATAATGTGACCAATAATGACTGTTTTGCAAAGCCTCAGACAGCAAATCAAAAGCAAAATAACCTACAAGATATCCAAAAACACCACCTAATACAGAAAAAAATGTACATAGGAACGCAAAATATAATGCTTTGTTAGGCACTCTGATAACCATAGGCGCTAGCATTACATCAGGGGGTATCGGAAAAAAGGAGGATTCTGCAAAACTCAGCACACTAAGTGCTTTAGGCGCATTTTCATGGCCAGCTGCAGCCATACACTTAGCGTAAAGTTTGGCAAACATCATAGCAATTCATCATCCATCACTGACTAATCAGTCACCAAAGGCACAAATAAGACATCTTCTAATTTCTCTTTAATAATGCCGTCTTGAGTTCTTTTTAAGGTGAGCAATTGTTGTGAGGCTTCAGCCTCCCCCACAGGAATTATTAAGCGTCCACCATATTTAAGTTGCGTAATCAAAGAAGAGGGAATTTCTGCTGCTGCACAGGTCACAATAATCGCATCATATGGTGCATAACCTTCCCAACCCCATGTTCCATCTGATAGTTTGCAGCGAACATTGCGAATTTTTAAGCTGGCTAACAATTTTTTTGTTTGCAGATATAGAGGTTTGATTCTCTCAACCGTATATACCTGCTCCACTAAGCGACTCAGTAGCGCGGCTTGATAACCTGAACCGGTCCCAATTTCGAGTATTTTTTGCGGATTATCTTCCGCCAACAAGGCTTCTGTCATTCTGGCGACAATATATGGCTGAGAAATTGTTTGTTTATGCCCTATCGGCAATGCGTTATCTTCATAGGCTCTGGAAGCTAGAGCCTCATCCACAAACATGTGTCTGGGCAATAACCGCATCGCTTCTAGAACCTGTGGATTTTGTATACCTTTCGCACGCAATCGCTCTATTAAACGATCGCGAGTGCGCTGCGAAGTCATGCCTATACCTTGATGATTATTATTTATCATGCAATTTTGTATCTACTAGCCATCGATCGATTTCTTCCATCGCAGAATATTGTGTTAAATCTACATGCAAAGGTGTAATCGACACATAATTATTACTGACCGCATGAAAATCTGTCCCCGGACCCGCGTCTTGCTCCGGCCCCGCGGCACCCACCCAATAGATCGGACGTCCACGTGGATCTTTAGACTCAATCGCAGGCTCGGCTTTATGACGATTACCCAGTCGAGTAGTACGAATGCCGGCAAGGTCTTTAAGTGCTACATCTGGAACATTAACATTTAAAATAACATCATGACTGATCGGCTGAGCAACTAACTGTTGCACAATTATTCGTGCGACGTGGGCAGCTGTCGGATAATGATTTGGATGAAACGAATTAAGCGAAATCGCAATTGCAGGTGAGCCTAAATGACGCCCCTCCATGGCAGCTGCCACTGTGCCAGAATAAATCACATCATCACCTAAATTAGCACCTGCATTGATACCCGACACGACCATATCAGGTTCACTGTCCAATAAACCGGTCACACCTAAATGGACACAATCTGTGGGTGTACCATCAACGCGATACCAGTTTGAGGCAACTTTTGATGCTCTTATGGGAGTTTGCAAGGTTAACGAGTTACTCGCAGCACTTCGGTCCAAATGCGGCGCAACCACTGTAATGTTAGCAATACTGGCCAATTCCTCCGCCAAGTATTTAATCCCAGGCGCTTGATATCCATCATCGTTGCTTATCAATAAGTGCATAGCTTTTTGTCTAAGATGTGTACATTTAATGAGTGTAAACTCGTCTATAATAGCAGTGTAGTGTATCAGCACTGAAACAATTATTGTGTTGGGGGGTAACAATTCATGGGCAAGAGTAATAAAAACGGCTCAAATTCTTCTGAATTTTCTTCTATGTTAGGCAACGTAAAAGAAATCACCAGTGATCGAGTAGTACATGACACGCCTAAACCGCGCCCTATTCCAAAACAAGCCCATCTTGATGAGCAGCGTGTTATGGAAGAATTATTTATCAGCCCCACTGAACATGAAGACATCCAAGCTGGAGATATACTCTCCTATGCGCAAGAAGGGTTACAAAATAAAACCTTTAAGAAACTAAAGCGCGGACAATATCGCATAGATGCCGAAATAGATTTACATGGTATGA
>CAZKDD010000015.1:0-13502 GCA_964551535.1 uncultured Thiotrichales bacterium
ATGAGATTGAAATTGTTGAACCTGAAGCGGCTACTGCACATCTAACCATCTTATATGAGACTAAAAATAAAGAGATTTTGTCGGTTGATGAAAATGGCAAAGTGCGTGAGTACGAATTGATTCTACAGATTGGCATTCAGCTCGAGGATGAGACAGGTAGGACTGTAATTAAGAATCAAAACATACGTCTGTCACGCGATTTTTTGTTTGAGATAGATGATGTATTGGGCAAAAGCAGTGAGCGAGAACAAATTTATCAGGAGATGCGTGAGGATATCGCACGTCTGATTGTTTATCGATTGCAGGCTATCCAGTCGCCACAGTAAATAAGCAATACATACAACAACGATTAGATTTTCACTGCGTTTAACTTAGCGTTATCGGTGCTTATTGCCATCAAAGATTGGTGTTTAATGGTTATGTAGCGTCTGATTAGCCAGAACCTCATCATCCAGAACCTCATCATCCAGAACCTATCAGTTTTGCGATAGCGGCAGAATCTAATTCACCATCACCTTGCTCAACTAATGTATTCATATATTGGGTGACCAAATCAGCACCCGGAAGACTGCATTGAGTTACCTCTGCGCTTTGTGTAGCAATGCGTAAGTCTTTTGCATGCAAATGGGCTTTGAATCCTGGTTGATAATTACCCTCCAGCATTCGTTGACCATGAACTTCAAGTATTTTGCTGTAGGCAAAGCCTCCTAATAGGGCCTCACGAACCTTAGCGGCATCTACATTTGAACGCTGTGCAAGTAAAAATGCCTCGGCAACTGCATTCATAGTTTGGGCGACCAGGATTTGATTGCAGGCTTTAGCGACTTGGCCGGCTCCATGATCACCTACATGAACAATATTCTTGCCCAGACATTCCAAAATAGGTAATACGCGTTGAAAGTCTGTTTCAGCGCCTCCGACCATGATCGATAAAGTGCCATCAATTGCACCTACTTCTCCACCCGAAACAGGCGCATCCAACATATGTGTGCCAGCCTGGCTGAATTGCAAAGCCATGGCACGAGTCGCTTCCGGTGAGATGGTGCTCATATCAATAACTATGGACTCTGGTTTGATGGCATGGATAACACCCTCTGCTCCAGTCAATACCTGTTCGACATCCGCGGTATCAGCTACACATGAGATAATCACATCTGAAGCCTGTGCCAGCGCTTTGGGGGTGTCGTATACGGCACAGCTATCCTCACATAAATCCTCAATGCTGGCTTGTCGTCGCGCATAAACATTGACTGAATAACCTGCTTTAAGCAGATTCTTGACCATCGGCTTACCCATAATGCCGATACCGATATAACCAATTGTTTGCATATTAAATCGCCTGCTAAATCCTCTGAATGGCGTATAATAACCAATTAAACCAATCAATGAATTAACATCTTAGTTATTTAAAATTTGGACTGTCCATTTGGAAATTAACGTCTCTCAACTTGCTGCTACACTCAATCAAGCATTGGCTCCAGTGTATATGTTATCTGGTGAAGAGCCTCTCCAAATTCAACAGTCGCTCAATCTCATATACAAGAGTGCTCTTGAGGGAGGATATACAGAACGTCAAGTGCTGCACGTTGAACGCAGTTTTGATTGGTCTCAAGTGAGTCAACAGAGCAATAATATGTCCCTTTTTGGGGATAAGAAGGTGCTTGAATTACGCCTACCCACTGGCAAGCCCGGCACTGCCGGGGCCAAGGCATTGTTGGATTATTGTCAACAACCTCCTGAGGATGTCCTGCTGATCATCAATAGTGGGAAATTAGATAAGGCCGCACTCAATGCTAAGTGGGTGCAAGCGATTAATGAAATAGGCACTCATGTGCGTATATGGCCATTATCGGGGGCAGACTTAATCACATGGATACAGCATCGTTTAGAGAAAGAAAAGCTCAATCATGATCGCGCTAATGCGGAATATATTGCCTCACGAGTGGAAGGAAACATGCTGGCGGCTGCGCAAGAGATAGAAAAAATGGCGCTGCTATCTATTGATTCAAAACAACCCACTGAAGCATGGTTGGCCGATCAATCGAAGTTTAGTGTGTTTGATTTGGTGGATAATATTTTGTTAGGACAACGTCCACAAGTAATTAAAATTTTGGCGCATTTGCAAAGAGAATCGTTTGCTCCTAATTTAATCTTATGGGGTTTGGCTGAATTACTGCGTGCGGTGTTATACGCAGGAAGACCCACAGGATCCAAGGGTGTGCAAAATGCATTCATTTATAATAAGCGACATCAACTTAACCAACATGTTCGCAAATTTACCCCTCAACAATTGCATACATTATTGGCAAAGTGCGGACAGATTGATCGTATGATTAAAGGTCGTGCTAGTGGTGATGTGTGGCAATCATTTGCAGATGTATCACTTAAACTGACACGTTAAGCGTGTTAGAAAGGTGCTAAATAAGGACAAAAAAATAATGAATGACAACACAAATAATGTTCATGAATATATGCAGGCATTAGGACAACAGGCAACGGCAGCAGCCAGAGCAATGTCTAAGGCATCTACCGCATGTAAGAATGCGGTGCTGGAAGATCTTGCCGCGCGCATCATTAAGCAGCAAACAGCCCTGGTGGAAGCTAATAGTCTAGATTTAGAGGCGGGCCGGGCGAAGGGATTAGATGCAGCATTATTAGATCGACTAGAATTAACACCTGCACGAATTCAATCCATGGCTGAGGGCTTAGTACAAATTGCTGCTTTGCAGGATCCAGTGGGTGAGATTTCTAACATGGCCTCACGTCCCTCTGGCATTCAAGTGGGTCAAATGCGGGTACCGTTGGGGGTTATCGGAATCATTTATGAATCACGTCCCAATGTGACTGCAGATGCTGCCGGATTATGTTTGAAGTCAGGCAATGCCGTTATCTTGCGTGGAGGCTCGGAGGCCATCCATTCTAATCAAGCCATAGGAAAGTTGATTCAACAAGCGCTTAAGCAAGCTGGTTTGCCTGAAACGGCAGTGCAAGTAGTGGCTGTTACAGACCGACAGGCTGTGCATGAATTGTTGACTATGGATCAGTATGTCAGTGTGATTGTGCCACGTGGAGGTAAGGGCTTAATTAAGCGTGTGACTACAGATGCTACCATCCCTGTGATTAAACATTTGGATGGTAATTGTCATGTCTACATAGATGAGCAAGCAGATTATGACAAGGCCATTGCAATAGCGGTGAATGCTAAAACTCATCGCTATGGGGTATGTAATGCGATGGAAACCTTACTAATTCATCAATCAATAGCCACAGAGCTGTTACCTAAATTAGCGCAGTGTTTTGCCCAGCATGAAGTCGAATTACGTGGCTGTGAAAGGGTGTGTGCTGTTATCAAGCAAGCACAAATGGCTAACAATGATGATTGGTATGAGGAGTATCTGGCACCAGTACTGGCTATCAAAGTGGTAGACGACATAGAGCAAGCGATTGATCACATAGAAATGTATGGTTCTCATCATACAGATGTGATCGTGACTGAAAATTTCTCTGCTGCACAGAAATTCTTACGTGAAGTAGATTCTAGTTCTGTCATGGTCAATGCTTCCTCACGTTTTGCCGATGGCTTTGAATATGGACTGGGTGCTGAGATAGGAATTAGCACGGACAAAATTCATGCGCGTGGTCCAGTTGGACTGATAGGTTTAACCTCACAAAAATATATTGTGTTTGGAGATGGCACCATACGTGAGTGATTTCAAGTCTAGTATGCCTGACACATCAAATATAGGAGTCAGCTGAGCCAGCCTAATAAATTGAGAGTGGGTATTTTAGGTGGGTCCTTTGATCCTGTGCATTTTGGACATATCAAGCCATGCCTAGAACTAGCAAAAAATTTCAATTTGGACTCGATTCGTCTGTTACCTTGTAAATTATCTCCATTTAAATCATCGTCTCATGCTCTAGCTCAGCATCGCCTTAACATGTTGTCGTTGATTGCTTCTGGAAGTAGTCTGCTGTCAGTGGATGAACGAGAGCTTAGGCGCGATAGTCCCTCATACACTTACTATAGTCTTCGCGAATTGTTTGATGAAGTTGGAGATCAGGCAACATTATTTTGGATTATGGGTATGGATGCTCTAAATAATTTTCCTGATTGGTATAAATCCGCAGAAATAATGGAACTGTGCCATATATTAGTCTTACAAAGACCAGGCTATGAGCTGAATTGTAGCCATCAACAACGAGCTTGGTTACAACAATACTTAACAGATGATTTAGCGTTGTTAGACAACAAAGCTGCAGGACATATCTTTATCACAGCAACAAAAATGTTGGATATATCCTCGTCACAAATAAGGGCGGTGATTGCATCAGGAAAGCAGCCACGCTACATGATGCCAGGTGCTGTGTGGAATTACATTGAGAGGAATCACCTCTATGCTAGCGAGGGATTTAATGATGATCGCGATGGCGAAATAAGTCATAGTCGTAGTGGCGCAGAGGCTGAATGATTATGGATATATATATTTAAGGAGAACCAGTGGAATTAGAGCAACTTCAAAATTTAGTGATTAATGCTCTGGAAGACGTTAAAGCTAAGCAGCTGACATCGATTGACGTGAGAGGGAAGTTAGACATCACCGATATGATGATCATTGCTAGTGGGACTTCGGATCGACATATTCAGGCATTAGCCGACAATGTGGTGATGAGTGCCAAGAAGTCTGGTGTGACGATTGTTGGTGTTGAAAAAGATCAATCATGGATGCTCATTGACCTCTATGATGTCATTGTCCATATTATGCTCCCTGAGACCCGCGAATTTTACGACCTTGAAAAGTTATGGGCATTTGATGGCGATAACGAAAATTTAACCATCAATTAATATATGCATTTCTCACTGATTCATGTCAGCGATAAGCCTAGTTTATGGGCAGAGCAAGCTTGTCAGTTTTATATCAAACGACTACCGGCTCAATATGCCTTCACTATGACAGCTATCCAACCCGTTAAGCGCACCAAAAATCCCCATTTAGAGACAATTCGTGCCGAAGAATGGTCACGTATACGCGCTAAAGTCCCATCAACCAGTCACTTAGTTTTATTGGATGAGCGTGGTAAAAGTTATACGTCCAAAGCTTTTTCCCAACAGCTACAGACTTGGCAGCAGCATGGACAAGACGTCGCTTTTGTTATTGCTGGCGCCGATGGGGTTAATTCAGAACATCGACAACAGGCAGATGCCTGCATATCTTTATCTGATATGACTCTCCCTCATGATATGGCACGTTTAGTCATGATTGAGCAGCTCTACAGGGCATGGTCTATTTTGGTTAATCATCCATATCATAGGGTCTAAACCAACGCTTATCCGAATGTCAGATTGGTTAATTCATGTCATAATTGATGGCAAAGTATAAACCAATGAGTCTGATGACGATCATTCTAGCTTCTGCCTCACCGCGACGTGCTGAGTTGTTACAGCAACTGGGTTTGGATTTCCAAACTGACTCGGCAGATATTGACGAGACGCCATTAATTGAGGAATCTGTGTTGGACTATGTTACGCGAATGGCGCAAACAAAAAATCGCTTGATACGTGAGCAATATCAACCAGACTCACTTGTCATAGGGGCGGATACCAGCGTTAGTATCGACGAGGTTATCATGGGCAAACCCCAGGATCAGTCTGATTTTGAATCTATGATGACACGATTATCTGGTCGTACGCATTGTGTGCATACCGCCGTATCGGTCTCATATCTAGGTAAATGCTTAGATGCGGTGAGTATTAGTGAAGTATCATTTAGAGCGCTTGTAATGGATGAAATAAGAGACTACTGGCACACGGGAGAACCGCTTGATAAAGCGGGTGGTTATGCGATACAAGGTTTGGCCGCAAAATTTATTCAGCATCTCTCTGGTAGTTATTCGGGCGTGATGGGGCTCCCTTTGTTTGAGTTATCTGAACTAATCCAGTGCCTATCATCAGGTGATAAAAATGAGTGAAGAAATATTGATTAATGTCACTCCCAGAGAGACGCGAGTCGCTGTGGTAGAAAATGGTGTGTTGCAGGAAGTAAATATCGAACGTGTAGCACGCCGAGGTTTAGTGGGTGGTATTTTCAAGGGTGCTGTCAGTCGTGTTATGCCAGGTATGGATGCGGCATTCGTTGATATCGGTCTAGAAAAGGCGGCGTTTATTCATGCTTCTGATGTGATTGATCTGTCATTAGCTTCACGCATCCACAAGGTCGCTGACAATAGTCAAGATTATCCTGGTGAATATGATCAAGCACACGGCATAGATCCATCTGTGAATAATCAAGCACAGAATTCCACTGATGAAGCGATTGCAGATTTGTTGCACGAGGGGCAACAAGTTCTGGTGCAAGTGGTAAAAGATCAAATTGGTAGCAAAGGGGCGCGCTTAACAACCAATATCACAGTGCCATCACGTTATTTAGTATTACTTCCTTACTCAAGTGAGATTCGCCACTCAGCGAGGTTAGAGGACGAACAAGAACGTGACCGCTTGACCTCTATCATGAAGGAATTATTGCATGAAAGTGGCAAACGTTTTGGTTGTATTCTCAGAACAGCGGCTGAATCCGCGTCCAAGGAAGAACTTCAACGTGATTTGAATTTCTTACTAAGATTATGGGATTCGATTGTAGAAAAAATTAATCAAGTTGATTCAGTGGCTGAGGTGTATGTAGACCTACCACTGGCGGTTAGAACGCTGCGCGATATGAATATTGATGATGTCGATGAAATTAGTATTGATTCACGTGAAACGGTTTTTAAGGTTAAGTCTTTTGCAGAGAAACTCATGCCTGAATTTGCCAGTCGTATAAAGCGATACAATGGTGCTAGGCCAATATTTGATCTGCATGGCATTGAGGATGAGATAGAGCGCGCATTGCAGCGCAAAGTGATGCTTAAATCTGGTGGTCATCTTGTATTTGATCAAACAGAGTCGATGACAACAATTGATGTCAATACGGGGGCCTTTGTTGGGCATAGAAATTTAGAAGAAACTATTTTCAAAACCAATCTGGAAGCGGCACAAACTTTAGCACGTCAATTACGGCTGAGAAATCTCGGTGGAATCATCATTATTGATTTTATTGACATGGAAGAGGAAGAGCATAAGCAACAAGTGCTTAGAGCGTTAGAGAAAGTTTTGGAAAATGATCGCGCTAAAACACAAATTTGTGAGGTCTCGGCACTGGGATTGGTTGAGATGACGCGCAAACGTACCCATGAGAGCCTTGAGCATATTTTGTGTGAGCCGTGTAATACGTGCTCAGGGCGAGGCTCAATCAAGAGTGCGCAGACGGTCTGTTATGAGTTATTTCGTGAGATCATGAGAGTGGCGCGTCAATACGAATCGAATGAGTTATTAGTGTTAGCTTCACAAGCCGTAGTGGATTTATTGGTCGATGAAGAGTCAGATAATATGGCCGAGCTTGAAGAATATACAAACAAAACCATTAAATTGCAGGTCGAAGTTCTCTATACCCAGGAGCAATTTGATGTGGTGTTGTTGTAAATAAATGTGGGATAGAAATTGAAAACGCTAATCCATAAATTGTTTGATGGCGGCTTGTATTTAATTGCATTTTTATTGTTGCTACTCGCGACAACGATGTCAGCTATTCGGCTGCATCCAGATTTGAATAAAATTGTTGAAATTCAAATTGAAAGTTATTTGAGTCAAGCGCTTAATTCGCAAGCAGATATTGGTTCTTTAGAAATTAGTCGCTCTAATCCTTTTTCGGGACTGGTGGCCGAAGAGGTCACTTTTATTTCTGAGTATAGTCATGAAAGCTGGGGTTTGGACAGGATAGAAATTAGTATGGATATCTTATCCTCCCTGCTGAATCGACAAGTAAAAATCAAACAAGTCACTCTTGTTGGATTAGATTTGATGATGCACAGAGATATTGATGGTGCAATGGCTATCAATAAGGAATTTTCAATTTCACCTAAATCTGATCAAGGCGCGCAAGATCTTTCAAATATTCATTTAAATCTGGTTAATGCGAAAATACATCTTAAGGATGATATTACAAATACAAGTTATCATTTTTCAAAAGTGAATGCTCATATCGAACCAGGTTTACTCGCAACAGATTATTATTTAGAGGGTGAGTTGCCACAGGAACTGGGTAATAACTTTATCTTGCAAGTGAGTGTTACAGGTAATTTATCTGAATTAACAGAAGCACATGTGAAATTTTATTTGCAAGCTGAAGAGATAGATTCCAAAGCTTTGCAAGTTTATATGCCGCAGCAAAAAGGTCTGGAAATTGATGCTGTGTTTGATGCTGAAGCGTGGGGCGAATTTGATGAGGGGGTATTCGCAAGCTTACAAGGTTCGCTGCGTGTTAGCCATGACAAGATTGATAGTCATACTGACAGTCAACAGTTATGCATGAGCAATCAAGTAATAGCAAGCATCGCCTTAGATTACGAATTGAGAAAGTCATCTGATGAGTGGACATTTTTGACCAATAATCTGACCTTGTATTATGAACAACACGATCAAAGCGACAATATTAATTCACAACAACTCGGGATTAAGGTGGCCTGGCCACATGACCGACCAACGAATCTCAGCCTATATGCAAGTGAAATACAATTTGGCTCAGTCTGTAATTTGATTTCTAGGTACAACCCACAGTGGCTTGCACAGCAGCTAACTGATTATCGCGTTGATGCCAGCATTAAGAATTTACAGTTACACTGGAAAACTGATCAAAGTAGTCATCAATATCAGTATGCAGCCCAATTTTCTGGGCTCAATGTTTTTGAAGTCAGCTCGAACAGAAGAATTGAAGGTTTAATTGGGAGTATACAAGGGGGGGATGCTGGTGGTGTGTTGACACTCGATGCTGATCAAGTGACAGTTAAACTACCCCAGTTATATCCACATAGAGACTTGGCTGTTTCGGTTCAAGGTGATTGGACTTGGCAATATGATGATGACCAATACTTGTTTCAAACTGACTTATTGCATCTTCAGAATCAACATTTAAATACAGATTTACGCATAGCTGGATTTATTCAATCTGGTGAACTGTATATTGATTCGCAGATATTTATAAGGGACTTTGATGCCACTTACATGGGGGGGTATTTCCCGGCAATTGAGCAGGTGAGGCGTTCAAAGCAATGGTTTACCGATGCCATTAAAAAAGGATTTGTTCGTGACTCGGTATTACAGCTGAGAGGTAGGTTGAGTGACTTCCCATTTAATAAAGCCACAGGGGTGTTGTCTGCCGAAGTCAGTGCATATGAAACCGATCTAGAATATTTACGAGATTGGCCACAATTCAGAGATATTCAAGCACTGATTATTATGGATAAAGATCGTGTCGAGGTCATACCGCAGTCGGCGAAGATGTATGATTCAAAACTCCTGCAAGCTAAGTTGATGATTCCTTCTTATTTGCAAGCTGTATTGTATGGGCAGGGAGTATTAGAAGGTGGTGGACAAGATTTAATATATTTCTTAGCGGATTCTGGATTAGTAGAGCCACAAAATTCAGTTGCTGATCAAATATCTTTACAAGGGCCTACTCAGTTAGCGCTTACTTTTACTAAATCACTCACTGAAGAAGTGCCATTACCTTTTGAAGTCAGTGGGGAAATTGGATTCGATAACAACACGCTTGATATTCATGCAACACGATTAGCATTGGAGCAGGTTAAGGGCAGAGTGTCGTTCGATCAACGCGGCGCTTATGCAGATCAGCTATCAGCCTCTCTATTTGAAAAACCTATCAATCTCACTATGCGTGCATTGGGTGAGGGAGCTTCTGAGCTCTTATTTAATGGGTTGTTTGATGTTGATGAATATTTGCAGCAGCAATATCCGCAATTCAGTGGCTTTTTATCAGGTCATACAGACATACAAGGTAAATTATATTTGCCCTCTATGTTCAAGAAAAACAATCCTGAAAAAATTCGCTTGGATATTCAATCTCAGCTCAATGGGATGGTGTTTGATCTGCCCTATCCATTTGATAAGCAAGCACATACTGAATTGAGTTCACGTTTAATCTTTGATCAAAAAGATCAATTTATGACATGGCGGATTGCAGATAAAGCTGCATTATTATTCAGTATTGGTGATCAGCAAGTCATCGATTTAAATGTAATTGAAATGGGTAATGCGAAAAACAACCTTTCACCACAAATACAACGGAAGGGGCTTTTGCTCACTGGTGAGATTGATCGATTTCCTGTGAGTGATTGGTTGTCCTTTTATGATCGTTATCTTGCTCAATCTGCACGCTTGAAAACATCTGCGCAATTGATACAGACACCCTCATTAAAGCGTCATTCCCTACCGCAGCTTGATTTGAAAGTTAAGCAAGTTGAATGGTCATCTTGGCCGACACAGAATGTGACACTAACAGCTCATCATCAAAATCAGAAATACCATATCAATCTGCAATCTTCTCTAGGAGATGGTGATATACACTGGCCACTCAATGATGATTTGCCAATTCAGTTTGAGATGCAGAAATTTGTTGTTCCAAAGCGTGATCAGCCCTCACAGTTAACTATAGACCCTCGTTCTTTGCCGGCATTTGTGTTTAAAGCAGATAAGTTTACGGTCAGAAGCAAGTCATTGAGGAACGTACTTGTACAGGGTGATTCAATTCATGATGGCTTATTATTTAGCAAAATAGAATTTGGACTGGTTGATCTTGATGCTCAGGGCAATGGTTATTGGCGGCAGATGGATGATGGATCTATTTGGAGTCAATTCGATATTGACATGCAGACATCAGACCTTGCTGATGCACTAGAATCATTGGGTTTTGAGAGCGGCTTAAGGAATGGCAGCGGTAATATAAAAGCGCAGTTCACTTGGCCTGATGCACCTCACAAAATCAAACTTGTTGAGGTGGCGGGTAACGGCAGTATGGATATCAATAACGGCTCAGTGGTAGAAGTCGAGCCTGGTGCTGCGCGACTATTAGCTCTGTTCAATCTCAGTGCTATTACACGCAGACTCAGTTTGGATTTTAAAGATGTGACAGCAAAAGGTTTTGCCTTTAATAAAATACATGGCAACTTAAATCTTCAATCTGGTGGTGATATGCACACAGATAAAATCACGGTAGATTCATCTGCAGCAGTCATTGAACTGAATGGCACTACTAATATTGTGGAGCAGAGCTATGATCAAAATATTTCAGTGACGCCCTCAGTGACTGAGTCATTGCCTGCCGCAGGGGCACTCGTTGGTGGCCCAATTGGTGCTGCCGCTGGTTTTGTTGTCGACAAGGTCGCAAAAGCGGTAGGCCTAAATAAGGCGCTCACATATTATTATACGATGACGGGCACCTGGGAAAAACCAATTATAAAAAAAGTAGTCAAAGAGTCTGATGATGTTGATTAGAGACTTTCCAAAGTGGCATAGATATTCATCAGCGACTACCCAATCTAGGTCATGCATAAACCACAATTACTTATCATGACTTCATCCATACGGAGGATACAAATTGAATGAATAAAGTTGCAGCGATTCAAATGGCCTCAGCGCCGCAGAGAGAAACTAATTTAATGGAAGCGGAGCGTCTTATTCAAGCGGCGAAACATCAAGGCGCTGAGCTTATCGTGTTGCCTGAGAATTTTCCGATTATGGGAATGAATGAAACAGATAAAGTTGATATATGTGAAGCCTATGGCAGTGGGCCGATTCAAAACTTTTTACATGAACAGTCTAAAAAGCATAAGGTTTGGATTGTTGCAGGAACTATTCCATTAAAATGTGATGATCCAAATAAAATTTTAGCTGCCACACTGTTGTACAACGCCGAGGGTGAAGTCGTCGCTCGATACGATAAAATTCATCTTTTCGATGTAGAACTCGAAGGGGATGAGGCTTACAGAGAGTCTGAGACCATAGAGTATGGTTCAGAAGTGGTTGTAGCCGATACACCATTTGGAAAACTGGGTTTAGCTATTTGTTACGACTTGCGCTTTCCTGAAATGTTTCGGCAATTGATTGACAAAGGTGCAGAGATAATCGTTTTGCCTGCTGCATTCACTGCCACTACAGGTAAAGCTCATTGGGAAGTACTGGTACGTGCGCGAGCGATAGAGAATTTATGTTATGTCATTGCTGCTAATCAGGGAGGTTATCACTTCAATGGCAGAAATACTTTTGGAGATAGCATGATAGTCGATCCTTGGGGGAACGTGCTTAATCGTTTGTCTCAAGGGGCTGGGGTGGTATCAGCAGATATTGATATCGAGCGTTTGCATAAAACTCGCCAGACTTTTCCATGCTTACAACATAGAACACTTAAATAAGGAATTTATGGAACATTTAGATATTGCTAAGGCTAGCTTGCTTAGCCCGTCAGGAATGGATGAGAAACACTTGAATGATGCTTTAGGTATTATGTTGGGTGGGGCTATAGATGCAGCAGATTTGTATTTTCAAGGCACAACCCGGGAATCTTGGTCGCTCGATAATGGTATTGTGAAAGATGCCAGCTTCAGTATTGAACAGGGTGTTGGTGTGCGTGCAATATCCGGTGATAAATGCGGTTTTGCTTATTCGGATGATATTGTTGCCAGTGCATTAATGGAATCCGCACAGGTGGCAAAAAGTATCGCTAAAACCAGCGGTAATCAACAGGTTCCTGCATGGCAAGTGAAAACCGGTCGCAGTTTATATTCGTCAGAGTCTCCACTTGATGTCATTACTGAAACAGACAAGATGGATTTACTCAAACAAGCTGATGCCGCTGCGCGTTCGCATGACGGACGTGTTAAAGAGGTTATGGTTAATCTGGTAGGTACTCATGATACCGTATTAGTAGCTTTGAGCGATGGCACATTGGCAGCAGATGTTCGTCCATTGGTTAGATTTAATGTCAGTGTAATTGTTGAGCAGAATGGTCGTCGAGAACAAGGC
The DNA here is from genome assembly GCA_964551535.1 of uncultured Thiotrichales bacterium. Classification (GTDB taxonomy): domain Bacteria; phylum Pseudomonadota; class Gammaproteobacteria; order UBA4575; family UBA4575; genus UBA1858. Next base: position 12,908 of record CAZKDD010000015.1, read on the forward strand.
TCCATGGGTGGTGGTGGTCGTTATGATTACCATAAATTCATTGCCGATGGTTGTGCGGAAAAATTTGCCATAGAAGCAGTTCGTCAAGCGGTCGTAAACTTAGATGCTCAGGATGCTCCAGCGGGTAATATGACAGTGGTGCTAGGGCCGGGATGGCCAGGGGTATTACTTCATGAAGCGATAGGACATGGCTTGGAAGGGGACTTTAATCGTAAAAATACTTCAGCCTTTAGTGGACGAATTGGTGAAAGAGTGGCTAGTTCGGGTGTCACTGTGGTTGATGATGGCACTCTAGAGCAACGTCGAGGTTCTCTAAATATTGACGATGAAGGTGTCCCTACGCAATGTACCACTTTGATCGAAGATGGGATTCTCAAAGGATACATGCATGATCGATTAAATGCGCGTTTATCGAATATGCAATCAACGGGTAATGGACGGCGTGAGTCTTATGCACATTTACCCATGCCTAGGATGACTAATACTTATATGTTAGCAGGCAATCATGAACCTGATGAAATCATAGCGTCGGTTGATAAAGGCTTCTATGCGGTCAATTTTGGTGGTGGGCAAGTCGATATTACTTCAGGAAAAT
>CAZKDD010000016.1:0-13107 GCA_964551535.1 uncultured Thiotrichales bacterium
GAAAATTAAAAAACATGAAGCCAACCATCAACCAGCTGGGTTCCATACTTACTATCTGTCTAATTATCATGACACTATTAACACTGATTGTGATGCAGAGTATGCAAACTTCTTCCTTGCAGAATGTGATGGCAGATGACGTGCGTGATGATATAGAGGCGATGTCACAGGCTGAGACCACATTGCGAATGGCAGAATTTATGTTAGAGAACTTAATCGATTATCAAGCTTTTGATACAAATCGTGATGATGGTTTGACGGTAGACATGTATGTGGAAGCATGGCGGGAAGTTGACTGAATGACTCAGGCGCATGTCACAGAATATGGTTCATATATAGTTCAATACCTAGGCTCCACTGTAGTGACAGCTTTGAAGAATAATCATTCTTCTGACATGCATAAACATACCATTGAATCTTTTAAAATTACCGTTAGAAGTCTCAGTGTTAATAATCAAACAGTGATTTATCTAGAGAGTTATTTTAATAACAGTTTGAATAAACAGCTTCAAAGTCCATTGCTTGGGCGACGCTCATGGTCCAAGAGTAGAGCGTAATGATGATGTATGAAGATGGATTTATGTAAGTTTACAAGCATGGGATTCAACTTGATTGAATTATTACTGGTATTAGCGATGATTAGTTTGCTAACCGTATTAATATATCCTTCCTATCAAAGTGTTCAATATAAAATCCAGCGTTCAGATGCACAGAATGTTTTGCTATCTCTCATGCATGCGCAAAGGTTGTTTTATTCTCAACATCACAGGTTCACAGAAGAATTGGATGAAGTGTTAGCCTATGCAGCAATTTATCAAAGCACTGATGCCTATCAATTCACAGCACAGGCATGTGAAGGTGAGGCTATACAATTATGTGTTGAGTTGTCCGCTATACCTAATGATGGCGAGCAGCTGACGATGGCTTATAATTCTCGCAATCAGAAAAAAAATTGGTAGCTTATTTTTATCTGCGCAATTCTTTTGGTACTGCAAAAGTGATGTCTTCTTTGACTCCATCCACTTCATTGATTTGGGCGTTACATAATGTGGATAAGGTGGTGACAACTTCTTGTACCAGCACCTCGGGTGCAGAGGCGCCCGCAGTGACACCTATATTAGTTTTCCCTTGTAGCCACTGATGATCGATTTGTTCAGCATTGTCAATTAAATATGAGCTGATACCATTTTTTTCAGCGATTTCACGCAGTCGATTGGAGTTGGAGCTAGACTGAGAGCCAATCACCAGTAATAAATCACAATCATCCATGAGTTTTTTGACCGCGTCTTGGCGATTCTGAGTGGCGTAGCAAATATCATCTCGTTTTGGCGTATGGATGTTTGGGAAGCGATTTTTGAGTGCCTGAATGATCTCTTGGGTGTCATCCACAGACAGAGTGGTTTGGGTCACATATGACAACTCTTCTGGATTGTCGACGGCAATCGTGTCAACGTCTTGTGGCGATTCTACCAGGAGGATTCGTCCTGCATCATCGCCATCGCATTGTCCCATGGTGCCCTCAACTTCAGGATGGCCTTTGTGCCCGATAAGAATGGTATCTCTACCTTGGCGAGAATTGCGCATCACTTGCATATGCACTTTGGTAACCAATGGACAGGTGGCATCAAATACTGTTAGCTGTCGGCTTTGTGCTTCTGCGCGCACAGATTTTGCCACACCATGTGCGCTGAAAATAACTGTAGCGTGATCCGGCACTTCATGCAGTTCCTCAATAAATATCGCTCCTTTCTGTTTCAAAGAGTCCACCACAAAACGATTGTGAACTACCTCATGACGAACATAAATTGGAGCACCAAAATATTCCAGAGCACGTTCGACGATTTCAATGGCTCGGTCGACACCTGCGCAAAAACCACGTGGATTAGCTAACTTTATTTCTATGCGCTTCATGATTGTGGATTTTCTCGTAAAACTTGCACAAACAGTATTCCGGCACCGATACAGATGAACATGTCTGCGATGTTGAAGGTAGGCCAGTGACAGCTATTATTTGCCCAATGATAAAAAAGTGGCAAACATTGTGTTTGGCTAGAGTAATAGACATCCAAGAAATCAGTGACCTGCGCCATGAAGATTCTGTCGATTAGATTACCGAGTCCACCACTTGCAATCATGACTAAGCCTAAGGCAGTTTTATTTTGCTCGGCCTTCAATTGACTTAACCAATATAAAATATAAATGCATATAGCACTGGCAAGTGCGACAAAAAACCAGCGCTGCCAGCCACCGGCCTCACTTAAGAAACTAAATGCGGCACCCCGATTGTAAGTTAACATCAGGTTGAATGAAGGTAATATCTCTACAGGTGTGGCGAAGTGTAGGAAGGTTTCCGCAAGCCGCTTAGAAATTTGATCAAGCGCGGTGAGGATGACTATCCAAATGAGCCATTTACGCATAATGTCGGACTTCACCTTCGCCATCAATGTTATCAATACAACGTCCGCACAATTCTGGATGCGCATCATGATCACCAACGTCAGCTCTCAAGTGCCAGCAACGCGCGCATTTCTTGTGTGAAGATTTTTTGATGATGAGGCCGATTTGCTCTTGATTGCTTAAATCAAAACGCGGACCGTCGAAACTCTCATCTAGAGCTTGCACATTGGCCTCTGAGGTAATCAATACAAAGCGTAATTCATCTTTAAGTAAAGACAAAATTTGTTGCGTTTGAGGGCCACAATATATTTCGACATGGGCTTCTAAACCTGAGCCTATCAGGTCATGCTCACGCGCGTCTTCCAGCGCTTTAAGGATGAGTTGACGTACTTCAAAAATACACGCCCATGCATTAGTGTTGAGTGCCTCATCTTTATCTAGTGTGCCTAGGTGTTGATACCATTGAGTGGTAAATATTGTTTTATCGTCTGTCTCTGGAAGGTATTGGAAGGCTTCCTCGGCAGTAAAACTTAATATCGGCGCTAACCAACGCAGCAAGGCTTGGGCTATGTGGTAAGTCGCTGTTTGTGCGGAGCGACGCGCTCGGCTATCAGTTTGTGTGGTATAGACTCGGTCTTTAATGATGTCTAAATACAAGCCACCTAGCTCTGTGATACAGAAATTATGCAGCACTTGATATAACTGATGGAATTCATATTTGTTGTAGTGTTGAATAACTCGCGCTTGCAACTGTGCGGTTCGATCGATGATCCATCGATCCAATGCGATCATATCTTGGTAAGCCACCGCGTGTTGCGATGGCTCAAAGCCATGCAAATTGGATAGTAGGTATCTTACGGTATTGCGCATACGACGATAAGAATCTGCTGTGCGTTTCAGGATTTCATCAGACACCGTCATTTCTGTGCTGATGTCACTGGAGGCGACCCACAAGCGCAGAATATCAGCACCTAAAGATTTAAAGATTTTCTGAGGAGCAATGACATTACCCAATGATTTTGACATTTTACGCCCATTGGCATCGACGGTGAAACCATGGGTGAGGACAGTCTTGTAAGGAGCAACATCATTTATTGCCACGCTGGTTTTAAGTGATGACTGGAACCAACCGCGGTGTTGGTCGGAGCCCTCTAAGTATAAGTCTGCAGGAAAATGCAGAGCAGGGTTTTTTTGCATGACGGATTCATGCGTGACACCAGAATCAAACCAGACATCCAGAGTGTCAGCAGACTTCACATAATCATCCGCATCCTCTGTAAGTAGATCGCTGACTTCAAGATCAAACCAAGCTTGGATGCCCTGTTCTTCTATGCGACAGGCAATTTGCTCAATTAATTCTTGAGTATTTGGATGAAGTTCTTGAGTGGTTTTATGAATGAATAAAGGAATGGGTACGCCCCAAGTTCTTTGTCTTGAGATACACCAGTCTGGGCTATTCTTTAACATGCTAGTGATGCGGGTTTCGCCCCAATCCGGCAGCCATGACACTTGTTCAACTTCTTCCAGTGAACGCTGCAATAGTTGGTTTTTGTTCATACTAATAAACCATTGCGGTGTGGCGCGGAAAATCAGAGGAGTCTTAGTTCTCCAACAGTGCGGAAAGCTATGATGGATTTTATGTTGGCAAACTAATTTATGCTGTGTTTCTAGAAGTTCGATAATCGCAACATCAACTTTATGCACGTGTTGCCTAGCAAAAATTTCCACATCTTCACGATAGACACCATTGTCATCAACAATATTCAGCGTACCGAGGTTATATTTATTACCGACCACAAAATCATCCATGCCATGGTCGGGTGCTGTATGGACTGCCCCGGTGCCGGCTTCAGTAGTCACATGCTCGCCTAAAATGATAGGCACGCATTTATCATAGAATGGATGTTGCAGTGCGATATTCTCTAACTCTGCACCTTGGCATGTTGCGACGACTTGATAATTTTCAATCGCGTAACGCGTCATGGCTGATTCGACCAAGTCACTGGCAAATAGAAGATACTCACCCTCAACCAAGCATAAAGAATACTCAAAATCTGGATGCAAGCTGACCGCTTGGTTGGCTGGTAATGTCCAAGGGGTGGTGGTCCAGATCACCACATGCGCTGGAATGTTTTTATCCGCTCCCTGAAAGTGCTGAAGAAATTCTGCAGAATTATCAGCGGTGAATTTAACATCAATGGCGTAGGAAGTTTTATCTTGATATTCAACTTCTGCCTCTGCCAGTGCTGATCCACTTGCAACACTCCAGTAAACAGGTTTGAAACCGCGCTCTAGATGGCCATTTTCAATAATTTTACCAAGTGCCCTTACCGTGTCTGCCTCAATTTGATAATTCATTGTGAGATAGGGATTTTCCCAATCAGCAAATACACCGAGACGAACAAAGTCTTCACATTGTTTGTTGACTTGTTGTTGGGCATATTCTCGACAAGCTTGACGAAAATCTTTTTCGCTGATTTTGTGCCCGGGTTTACCTTTTTTCTTTTCCACCATGACTTCAATCGGCAAACCATGACAATCCCAGCCAGGTACTAATGGCGTGTCATAACCATCTAGCGTTTTACTTTTGACGATAATATCTTTTAACACCTTGTTGACCGCATGCCCAATATGAATGTCACCATTAGCATAGGGAGGCCCATCATGCAGGATGAATTTTTTATCACGATTAGCACAGGCCGTACGAATGTGTTGGTAAATATCCATGGCTTGCCATTGCTTGAGTATTTCAGGCTCACGCTGAGCAAGATTGCCTTTCATAGGGAAATCAGTTTTTGGTAGGTTGAGCGTCGCTTTGTAATCCTGAGTCACGGAGTGATTCATCCTTTTGAAAAATAGTTTTTGGCTAGATTCACATCAATCTTTATTTGTTCTAACAATGTGTCTAAACCTGAAAATTTCTGTTCTTCCCTGATTTTTTTATAAAAGCGTATGCTAAGACGCTGTCCATATAAATCTTCGTCACAATCAAACAAGTGCACCTCGCATTGATCACGAGTGCCGTTTACAGTTGGGCGGTGGCCAATGTTTGCCACGCCATTCCACTGTTTGTGTGTAGACTGGGCGCTTACTGCAAACACACCATGTAATGGTAATGTCTGACGCTTGAGTAAAATATTCGCCGTAGGAAAGCCTATTGTACGTCCTTTTTTATCTCCATGAAAAACTTTACCGGAGATAGTATAAGGCCGTGTGAGTAGTTGTTCTGCCTCATCAAACAAACCCTGATCAAGTTTTTCTCGAATTAATGTGCTACTGACACGTTCACATCCAAGATGAATAGAGTCAGTGTCAGTGACTTCAAAGTCATATTTTTCTGCCATCTTTCTCAGTAGATGAATATCTCCTTGACGTTGATAACCAAATTTAAAGTCATCGCCAACATACAGCTTTTTGATGTTGAGTGATTTGAGGAGTATGTCTTCAACAAAATCTTCAGGTGGCATTTTAGCCAATTGCTGATTGAATTTGAGTGCAACACATAGGTCCGGTTGCAGTTCTTGAATATGCTGAAGTTTTTCTCGCAGGGTATAGATACGCGCAGGAGCTTGCTCACGCATGAAATACTCTTTAGCGCTGGGTTCAAAGCTGATTACCACTGATGTAAGTTGGTTTTGGCGAGCGTCTTGCAGCATGTAATTAATCAAGGACTGATGGCCCTGATGGAGTCCATCAAAGTTACCAATAGTTGCGATGGTCTTTTGCCCTAATGTGGGCAAAGATTGATTACCTCGAATTAATTTCATGCCAGATTAATCAGATTCAAGTTTGAGTTGGGAGGGTTTGATGCCGAACATCCATAATACCCAACTGTAACTGAGGACACCAAGTGCAATGAAGCCAAGAAGAGAGCCGACGCGCATGTCAGTCTCCCAGGCAGCCCAAGTTTCCACCGTTGGAACAAATTTGTTTAATAGATAGAACATGATCAAAGCACTGATAAACACCTTGCTCATGAGAGAAAGAGTGGACTGCATGAATCGAATGGCGCGCTGTCTATGCAGCATCATGTAAAGCAGTAGTGCATTGACATAGGCTGATAGAGAAGTCGCCAAGGCAAGACCTGCGTGACTTCCTGTTATTTCATAATGTATGAACAACCAAACAAACAACAAATTCAGAACAATGTTCACGAGCATGGCGATAACACCAATCTTGACCGGTGTTTTGGTGTCCTGACGAGAATAGAATGCCGGTGCCAATATTTTAATAAAAATAAACGCAGGCAAGCCCAGTGCGTAGGCCATTAAGCTTAGACTAGCCATATGTGTATCAAAGGGGGTGAATTCACGATACTGCACTAGGCTTGAGAGTATGGGTGAGGCGAGCGCAATTAATCCCATCATGGCAGGTATAGCAATCACCAGAGACAGGCGTATGGCCCAGTTCATGGTATGGCTGAAATTTTCACTTTGTTGGGCAACATATTGTTTGGATAAAAGCGGTAAAATCACTGTGGCTGTGGCGATACCGAATAAAGCCAGCGGCAATTCTACAAATCGGTCTGAGATGTATAGCCAACTGATGCTGCCCTCAGCTAAAAAAGAGGCAATCATGGTGTCGATGAGCAAATTAATTTGCACGATGGAGGAGCCGAATATTGCTGGCAACATCAGGGTGAATACTTGTTTCACTCCTTGATTGGCGCCTGAGAGCTTAAACTTTGGGCATCCTCTGGCACGTATTAAAAATGGAATTTGAAAAACCAACTGTGCAATACCCGCTAAAAATACCCCCCAAGCAAGAGCGGTGACGGGCTCATCTAATTTTGGTGCTAACCAGATGGCTGCAGCGATTAAAGAGATATTCAGCAGCACCGGCGTAATTGCGGGGACGGCAAAACGCTGCTTGAGATTCAAAATACTACCCGACATGGCAGTCAGAGAGATAAAAAACAAATACGGGAAGGTGATTTTGAGCATGTCACTCGCTAGCAGTTGCTGTTGAGGATCATCAAAGCCGGGCGCGAAAATAAAAATAAATAGCGGTGAGGCAAGAACACCAATGATTGTGATGGCCAGCACAATCAGGGCGAGTACCCCACTGACATGATTGATTAGGCGCTGAAAAGCGGTTTCACTCTCATGCAGCTTTTCAGACATGACGGGCACAAAAGCTTGAGAAAAAGCGCCTTCTGCAAACAAGCGGCGCAGGAAATTAGGGATTCTAAAGGCAACAAAGAAGGCATCAGTGCCAGCATTGGCGCCAAAAAAGATAAAAATAACGGCATCTCGAACGTAGCCAAAAATTCTTGATATAAAGGTCAGACCGCCGACCACCAAGGTCGATTTAAGTGGTTTTTTACTCATTTTTCTGTGTGATTACGTAACGATTAGCTTTATGCCAAACCCCATTGGCACAATAGCGACACTATACATCATTAGAAGGTTGACATTTTACAGCGAAAATCGCATAGTACCGCGCCCTTGATCAAAGAATAGAACATAGAGGAAAAATTTTGGCTAATATCGCTTCAGCAAGAAAAAGAGCCCGTACAGCAGAGAAATCGCGTCAACGTAACGTTGCTATGCGCTCGAAATTTCGTACCCACCTTAAAAACATAGTGAATGCTATCGAAGCGGGTAACAAAGAAGAAGCCACTAAATTGTATCAAGCCTCTATCTCTGTGATTGACTCTACGGCCTCTAAAGGCTTAATACATGCCAATAAAGCGGCGCGTCATAAGCAGAGACTAAATGCGCGCATTCGCGCAATGGCCTAAGTTACACAGCTAACATTCCTAACGCCCTGGGTCATTCATCTTGGGTCATCCATCTTTGGGTTATTCATAAAGCCTCTACAAACACTCTTTAAATTATCGGTTTAAGCATCCGCGATGTCGGTACCCCCGTCTCGTGGTGGGCGTGTCTATATTCTATTCGCTTCGATGTTTATTCACTGATGCATATTCATTGCCGAACCAAGATAATAGATCAGACTCAGTAGTTCTCACGACATCAACACGTGGGGTGAGTAAGCAGGAGTGAATGAGCAGAGGACGCTGACATCTTCGTGGCATATGGATGAATGCTCAAACTAGCCATTTTCAATACAAATGGCGACATTTAATAACATTTATCGGAATTTTACATGCAATTCGTGCATTTAATCGCATGCCAACACGGCCATATGAGTCGCTGCTGCCTCTATACTAATGCCAGATTGTCGCGATGTATTAATTCTGACTCGTCGACGTACCCCAAGATATCCTCTATTTCACTGGAAGCATGGCCTTTAATGAGTTCGACTTCTTGTGAACTATAGTTGATTAAGCCACGTGCGATTTCTTTACCCTGGTGGTCACAGCAGGCGATGAGATCGCCGCGTTGGAAATCGCCTTCCACCGCACGCACACCCACAGCCAGTAGGCTGGCGCCGCCTGAATTCAGCACACGGCTGGCTCCCTCATCCAATTCGACAGTGCCCATCACTTGTAACTGATTGGCTATCCACTGTTTGCGTGCGGTGAGTGGTTCTATGGTTGGATGTATGGTGGTGCCAACATAGTCATCATCTGCCACCGTCAGTAGGGTATGGGGATTCAGCCCGGACATGATCACGGTAGTAGTGCCAGAGCGTTCAGCACGACGTGCCGCTGCAATTTTAGTGATCATGCCTCCACATCCTAGTGCGTGGTGGGAAGGGCCGGCCACAAGATCTAACAAGGGATCATTGGCAGAGCAGTCTTTAATCAGTTCAGCATCTTTGAATTGTTGTGGATTTTTATTGTAAACCCCGGCTTGATCAGTGAGGATAATGAGACGATTGGCATCGATTAGGTTGGCTACCAGAGCAGCGAGATTGTCATTATCGCCGAAACGGATTTCATCAGTTGCCACCGTGTCATTTTCATTGACCACAGGGATAACGCCCAAGTCCAATAATGTGCATAGTGTTGAGCGGGCATTGATATAACGACTTCGATCTCGCAGATCGTCATGGGTAAGTAAGATTTGTGCGCTGTGTAGGTTGTGCGCTTGTAAGTGACGCTCATAAGCTTGCACCAATCCCATCTGTCCTATGGCTGCAGCAGCTTGCAGTTCATGCAGTGATTGTGGACGTTGTGTCCAACCCAGACGCGCCATGCCTTCAGCAACGGCTCCGGATGAAACCAGGATGAGTTCTATATTGCGTTCATGCAGAAGCGCAAAATCTTGCATCCACGACTCAATGGCAGGCAAATTGAGTCCTTTACCCTCATCAGTGATGAGCGAGCTGCCAATTTTAATGACCCAGCGTTGGGTCGAGTTACTCTTCGTTTTCTTGTTCACTAGTTTCAATATGGTCAAGGATAGCGTGGCAAAGTTCATCAGTGCCCTGACGGCTGACAGCTGAAATGGCAAATACGGGTCCATGCCATTGGATGGCCTCGCATACTTCTTCTATGGTTGAGTTTAAAGCGTCTTCAGTCAATAAATCAGTTTTATTAAATACTAGCCAGCGCTCTCTTTTTGCGAGCGTGTCCGCATATTTGTTTAATTCTTGGTCAATCGTATTGTATTGTGCTACCGGGGTCTCATGCTCACCACGATCTGACAAATCAATCATATGTAATAACAATCGGCAGCGCGACAAATGTTTGAGAAACTGAATGCCCAGTCCATGACCTTCTGCGGCGCCCTCGATTAAGCCGGGTAAATCAGCCATCACAAAGCTGCGCATCGGGCCCATTCTAACCACCCCAAGATTTGGATGCAGTGTAGTGAAAGGATAATCGGCAATTTTGGGACGAGCATCGGAAACGCTACTGATCAAAGAGGATTTGCCGACACTGGGCAAGCCCAGAAGGCCAACGTCTGCGAGCAGTTTCAATTCTAATCGTAGTTCACGGATATCCCCTTCGCTGCCTTTGGTAGTTTTACGTGGCGCGCGGTTGGTAGAGCTTTTGAAACGTTGATTGCCCAAACCATGATATCCGCCTTGAGCGACTTTCAACATCTGACCGTCTTGAGTTAAATCACCAATGCACTCATCAGTTTGATGATCATATATTTCTGTGCCCAGAGGGATGTCGATGATTAAATCCTTGCCAGACTTGCCGGTTTTATTGCGACCGCCACCATCTCCTCCCCGCTCTGCCTTGAAACTGCGGGTATAGCGAAAATCAGCCAAGGTATTAATACCCTTCAAGCAGCGCACAAATACACTACCACCATCGCCACCGTCCCCGCCATCTGGCCCGCCCATGGGGATGAAGCGTTCTCGACGAAAACTTAGGCAGCCATTGCCGCCATTGCCTCCAAATACAGTAATAGTTGCTTCATCAACGAATTTCATAGTGTTTTCTCTGGACAAAAAAAAGCCCCGAACTGGCGGGGCTTTTAGACAATCTAGTAAGTATGATTAGGCGTCTACCACGCTAATATACTTACGGTTCTTAGGCCCTTTGGTCTCAAATTTTACTACACCGTCTGTTTTAGCAAAAATTGTGTAGTCTTTACCTAAACCAGTGTTAGTGCCGGGGTGAAACTGCGTGCCACGTTGGCGCACGAGAATGTTACCTGCTGTGACTTGCTGTCCACCGAACATCTTGACGCCTAATCGTTTGGATTCCGAATCGCGTCCGTTTCTGGTACTACCGCCTGCTTTTTTATGTGCCATATCTAATTCCGTAATACTTGATCAATTACTTGGTGATTTCTTTAATAAGTAGCTCAGTGTAAGACTGTCTGTGGCCCATCTGTTTGCGATGGTGCTTGCGACGCTTAAACTTGATGATTTCGATTTTCTTCGCGCGGCCTTGGCCCAGCACCTCTGCGCTAACTTTGCTGCCCTCTAGGTAAGGTGCGCCGATATTCACGTCTTCACCTGCGCCTAGCATTAATACTTTGTCAAAGTCGACCATGTCGCCTTCTTGGGCGTCAAGTTTTTCGACACGCAGGATATCTCCCTGCTCTACTCGATATTGTTTTCCGCCGGTGGCGATAACTGCATACATAATTGTAATGGGTGTTTGCAAAAAAAGAGCGGCATTCTAGCCGACAGAGGTCTATAGGTCAATCGTTTGCGACTGGTTACTTTATGTCAGTTTTTAACATAGACTAGTGCATTGAGCCGCAATATTCTTGGGATTTGCGTGGAAATCTTAATATTTTATTCACGCTCGATTTTGGCAATTTTATTAGCTCGTTAATTTACACTCTAGGTATTCATGCAATTTAAAGATATTCAATTACTCGCTGAACCCGATATGGACGGTGTTAATCAGCAGATTCGTGCTCAGCTTTATTCTGACGTGGTGCTGATACGACAGATGGCAGAATACATTATTAATAGTGGCGGTAAGCGATTGCGTCCGGTATTGGCAGTATTATCTGCGCGCGCTTGTGGTTATCAAGGACATGCCCATACCTCGACAGCCGCGGTGATTGAATTCATTCATACCGCCACTTTATTGCATGATGATGTGGTCGATGCCTCTGATTTACGTCGTGGCAAAGAGACGGCCAATTCGATTTGGGGTAATGAGGCCAGTGTCCTGGTGGGTGATTTTATGTTCTCACGTGCCTTTCAGATGATGGTGGAGATTGGTGATTTACGCGTCATGGAAATTCTCTCCAAGGCCTCGAACACTATTGCTGAGGGTGAAGTACTGCAGTTGATGAATTGTAATGACCCTGACACGACTCAAGAACGTTATATGGAAGTGATTCGCTTCAAGACTGCTAAATTATTTGAAGCTGCCACCCAAGTGGGGGCAGTGTTGTCTGCACAGACGGCAGAGCTTGAGCAACACATGGCGGCCTATGGCATGCATTTAGGCACTGCTTTTCAGCTTATTGACGATGTGCTCGATTATCGTGCCGACAGTGAAACTATGGGTAAAAATGTTGGCGATGATTTAGCGGAAGGCAAACCAACATTACCCATCATTTACGCCCTCAAGCATGGCAGTGTCGAGCAAGCACAACAATTAAAACAAGTCATTGAACAAGGCGATAGAGATCAGCTACAGCAAGTGATTGAGATCATACGCACCACCAAGGCGCTTGAGTACACGGAACAGATAGCGTTAACAGAAGTTGATCTGGCCAAACACCATTTAGAGAGTTTACCGGACAGTGATTATAAACTAGCCTTACTCAGCTTAGCTGATTTCTCTGTTTCGCGTTTATTTTAATTGAACCATCATGACCATTAAGTTATTTAACACCTTAAAGAAAACTAAAGAAGAATTTATTCCTATCGACCCTGAGCGCATAACTATGTATGTATGTGGGCCGACAGTATATAGCTATGCGCATATCGGCAATGCGCGACCCGCGGTGGTATTCGATGTGCTCGTGCGTTTGCTCCGCGATCAATACAAGCAGGTGGTGTATGCGCGCAACATTACTGATGTGGACGATAAGATTAATGCTGCAGCGCAAAAACAAGGCGTAGGCATAGAGGTAATTACACAAAAGTTTGCTGACATTTATCGCCAAGACATGGCCTCTCTTGGGGTGGGCTTGCCAGATATTGAACCTCATGCCACAGATCATATTGAAGAAATCATTCACATGATTGAACGTTTGATCGAACAAGGCTACGCCTATGAAGCTGAGCAACATGTCATGTTTAATGTGCCGGCATTTGAGAAATATGGTGAGCTGTCTGGGCGTAATCGTGATGACATGATTGCGGGTGCACGTGTCGAAGTGGCGCCTTACAAGAGAGATCCAGCAGATTTTGTTTTATGGAAACCTT
>CAZKDD010000017.1:0-13078 GCA_964551535.1 uncultured Thiotrichales bacterium
TAGGGTTAATGTGGCGTCGGATCGATAGCAGTTGACCGGGTGATAATTGATGTTGGTGGCCAGCGTTGATAATCACTATTTGATAACTACCGACGTGCGAGAGTGCCTCTGGCAGAGCAATGATTTGTGCATCTAGCTGCTCATGCGTGACCGAAGTAGGCCAATTTTGGAGTGGTTGAATGTTTTCAATGTTCAGCAATCGGTCACCCGGCAGCACCTCGCGGAAACTGTTGTTTATTTTGAGGCTAGCAATGTCACCACTGCGCGTGATGATGCCCTCGCCAATATGTAGAGTCGGATAACCGAGGAGTTCATCGGTGACAGGATCAAACAGAGGGTGGTGTGCTCGAACAATGGCATAGATCTGATTTTTTGGGAGTGCCTCGTTGCCAGTGACATACACTTCGTCACCTTGGGAATACATTAAACACGGATCATGAGCACCAATAATTTGTGCAGCTTGCGCATATTGTGAGGTCTCCATCAACAAGGGTTGGGATAATAATGGTGACAAGGCTTGTATAATAGGCAAAGGATGCTGATCCGTCTCAATAACGTTATTGGGAGAATGTGATGAGGCGCCTGAGTGGTTGGCTGTGTTGTCTCTGATCAGTGTTAAATAGGGTGGATGTTGACGGTTGCTGTTTGAAACAACATGCACGTTATCACTAGGATAAATGAGGTGCGGATTATGAATATGCGGATTAGCTCGCCATAATTCCGGCCATAACCATAGATCTTCGAGGAAAATGCTGGAAATGTCCGATAACGTGTCGCCTTCTTTCACGAAGTAGCTATCTGTGTGATGAGCATTTAAGGTTGGTAAGAGATGGGAATGAGCCATCACGTTGATCATCAATGCGATGATTAAAAAAATCCTACTCGGCCCGCGCTGTCTGTCCATTAGAACCCTGCATAATCGTTGATGATGGTTTAAAATGCCTGTTTATGGCAATGTGGCTTAGAAGCAGCGTTGTCCAACAGACCAGTTAATTTGACCAAGAACATAAAACCTCCATGGCACTACTTGAGATATTACACTTTCCAGATTCGCGTTTAAGGCTCAAAGCCCAGCCAGTTGCACGGGTGGACGATAATGTACGACAAGTGGTGAAAGATATGTTTGAAACTATGTACGACGCGCCCGGAATTGGATTAGCAGCTACACAGGTTAATATTCAGCAGCAGATTATTGTTATCGATGTTTCAGAACATAAAGATCAACCACTGTGTCTCATCAATCCTCAAATCATTAGTGCCGACGGCAGTGAACAAATGCAGGAGGGTTGTTTGTCTGTACCCGGTTATTTTGAAAATGTGACGCGGGCGGAGACCATCACGGTGCAGGCTTTGAATGAGCATGGTGAATCCTTCGAATTAGCGGCAGAGGAATTGTTGGCAGTATGTATCCAGCATGAAATGGATCACCTGGAGGGTAAGTTATTCGTTGATTATCTGTCACCGTTAAAGCGCCAGAGAATTAAGAGTAAGTTACTAAAAATGGAAAAGACCGGAGATCTACCACGATCACAGTCTTCTCATGGGGCTCGCTAGTCAAGAGTGAGCACAGGCTAGCTATTAAATCATGACCGCATCCCTTCGAATCGCCTATGCAGGCACCCCCGAGTTCGCCGTACCCGCACTAAAATGCTTGTTGGACAGTCAACATGAGTGTGTTTGTGTCATTACACAGCCTGATCGACCAGCGGGCAGAGGGCGTAAAATCAGCGAAAGTGCGGTTAAAGTGACGGCAAATGCAGCTAACGTGCCGATATTCCAACCGCAAAACATTAATCAGGAAGATGCCATGGCGTATTTGCGCGAATTGCGTTGTGATCTGATGATAGTGGCGGCCTATGGACAATTGTTTAAACAGCCGCTGCTGGCTTTGCCTAAATATGGTTGTATCAATATTCATGCTTCATTACTCCCGCGCTGGCGAGGAGCCTCACCCATACAACATGCCATCTTGCATGGTGATGACAACAGTGGTGTGACAATTATGCAAATGGCACAGAAAATGGACGCAGGTGATATTTGGTATCAGTCTCAGTGTGCTATTGAGGCACAAGATACCGCTCAAAGTCTCCACGATCGCTTAGCAGATATGGGTGCACAGTGTTTGTTACCCGCCATTGAGCGCGTGGTGGATGAGCGGGTTAAGGCGGTCGCACAGGATCTTCAGCAGGTTGAATATTGTGGCAAGTTGCAGAAATCAGATGGCTTGATTGAATGGAGTGCGGATGCTGTGCATATCGACAGACAAATACGCGCTTTCTTTCCATGGCCGCGTGCCTACACTTACTTGCAGGGTAAGCGCTTGGGGGTATTGTCCGCACAGGTGCAGGATTGCGAGCATCCCTCGGCGACGGCCGGCACCATTGTGCGAGCAGATAAAAGGGGTTTCTGGGTGGCTACGGGACATGGTTGTGTGAGTTTACAGCGAGTCATTTTAGAGGGAGGTAAAGCTATGAGCGGGCCAGAATTTGCTCATGTGCATGCAGTTCTCGATCAACAATTAGGTGATCCGTCATAATGGTTCTATTACGTTACATATTGTTGTTGCTAATAGGTGGTTGTCTGAGTGTGTGCACTGTGCATGCAGATGCACAGATTAAAATTGAAAAATTAGTCACGAAAAAATACGAGCAATCTATCCACGTGAGTTGCGAGGTTAGTTACTATCTTCATGATAAGGTCAAAGAGGCTCTAGCCAATGGCATTATGATGTCATTCGTCACCGACTTGGAGCTGATAGAAAACACGCCTAATTGGTTCAATCAAGTTCAGGCAAGATATCAAAAAGTCTTTTCCATTAAATATCATGCTCTGAGCAAACAATTTGTGGTAAGTATGAATGGTGAGGATAGGAGTTATCCAGATTTGTTTTCAGTGTTTTATCAGCAAACGCGCTTGTGTGATTTTAGAATTGGCCCAATTTCAGTCACACAATTCTCAGAGTCGGTATATGTTCGTGCCAAAGTACGATTGTTGACTGAGGCACTGCCGCTGCCGTTGCGAGTTAAAAGTTATCTCTCTAAAGATTGGCGACCTTCATCAGGGTGGACAGTATGGCCAATGTAAGACGTGAAGTACTCGGCAGCCGCTGGTTGCTAATCACTCTATTCGCTGCTCTTGTGGGCGCCATACTCTTGATGGGTGATGCCACTCAAAGTGTGTCTTATTTCAGTCGATTACATAATTGGCTGTTGCCGATAAATACACTTTTATTGGCGGTCTTTGTTTCCCTGATAGTGCATAACATCAGTACTTTAGTTGGACGTTTACGACGTCGTGATCCCGGCTCTAAGCTGACATTGAGATTAGTCTTACTATTTACACT
Organism: uncultured Thiotrichales bacterium; assembly: GCA_964551535.1. GTDB lineage: Bacteria > Pseudomonadota > Gammaproteobacteria > UBA4575 > UBA4575 > UBA1858. The sequence goes on from CAZKDD010000017.1 coordinate 3,344, forward strand.
GACGGCTAGTACCCCAGTGTTTATTGTTTACACCTTTTCTATTTGGTTATTGGAACGCGGTGTGGATAGTTGGTTTGATGTCAAAGTGGAAAATGCATTACAGGATGCAGTGGATTTGTCTCGCTCGTCTCTGGATCTGCATATAAGAACTTTGCGCCAACAAGTGGAACCAAGGATTGAAGAATTCTCAGAAGTTGATCAATTCAACGCTACTCTCATTATTAATGAATTATTAATCTCTACAGATGTGAGTGAAGTGGCTCTGTTCGATGAGGATAATCTGATGATGGCCTCAGGTCATAGTGAACCAACTACTGAGGTGCCCAGTTTGCCTGGCGAGAGTGTTCTGCAACTAGTTAAACAAGGGGAGCGTTATATTGCTGTGGAGCCAACCTTGGATGAGGGCCTACAAATACGCATGGTGTATCCCATTGCCTCATCAGTGCCCACAGGGGGCAATCGATTTGTGCAGTTTTTATATCCTGTATCTGATCGTATCGGCACATTGGCCAATAATGTGCAGCAAGCTTTCGGTCAATATGATGAATTAATTTATTTAAGGACACCGCTTAAGCAAAATTTTATTTTGATTTTGACATTGGTGTTGGCATTAGGGGCTTTATTTGCGGTGTTTGCAGCGTTTTACTGGTCAAGAGTTTTAGTATCGCCTATTCAGGAATTGGCAGAAGGGACCAAAGCGGTGGCAGCAGGTGAGTACAAAAAGAAACTTATTGTGCCGAAAGATGATGATTTAGGCATGTTAGTGATTTCATTTAATCGCATGACAGAGCGTCTGGCAGTGGCAAGAGATACAGGCATCATCAATCAACGCATCATCGAAAATCAGCGCACATACTTACAAACCATACTTGAATATTTGTCCTCTGGTGTCATTAGTTTGGATAGCTCATATAGTTTGAAAACAAGTAATGCAGCGGCTAGTGAAGTGCTGAATATCGACCTTAGTCAATTTGAAAATAAACAAATCATGCAGATAGGTGAGACGCATGCATTTTTGAAAGATTTTTGTGTGAAGCTGGATAAAAAAATTAAATGTGCCGAGCAGGATTGGCAATTAGAACTTGAGGTGTTTACACCACAGGGCACTAAAACTATTTTATGTAAGAGTGTCAGTCTACCCAGTGAGGTAGAGTCTCAACGAGGCTTTGTTCTAGTGATTGATGATGTGACCACACTTTTGCAAGCCCAGCGTGATTCCGCTTGGGGAGAGGTGGCACGAAGACTAGCTCATGAGATCAAGAATCCACTGACCCCAATTCAGTTGTCTGCAGAGCGGCTGCGAAGAAAAATATTGCCCACATTACAAGATGAACAATCCGAATTGGTGGATCGAGCAACAAATACCATTGTGCAGCAGGTTGAATCGATGAAGCATATGGTGAATGACTTCTCAGAATATGCACGTATGCCGACGATGGAGCCACATCCTTTGGATTTGAATATACTAGTCAGAGATATCGTTGAATTATACAAGGGTGATAAGGAACATGTACGCATCGACCTAGATTGTATAGAGCAACCGCTAATGATACGTGGTGATTCTACTCGTCTTGGTCAAGTCATGCATAACTTGGTAAAAAATGCTATCGAGGCAATGCCAGGTCATGAGTTATCGATTATGAATATTCATACTTACACACGTCAGTTAGCGAATACAAAATACGCGGGCATTAAGATTACTGATAATGGTCCAGGCGTTCCTCAAAAGCTGATGTCGAGAATATTTGATCCATACATGACGACTAAGATTAAAGGTAATGGATTAGGTTTAGCCATCGTAAAAAAAATCATTGAGGAGCATAATGGACATATCCAGATAGAAAATGCTGAGTTGAGTGGCGCCATAGTGAACATTAGGTTTCCATTGTATAGTCAGACAGCCAAATCTAGAGAGAATATTGAGGATGATAGTGAATGAATGAGCGCATATTAGTGGTTGATGATGAGCCAGATATTCGTAATCTAGTCAGTGATATTTTGACTGATGAGGGCTATCAGGTGAATGCTGCCGCGACCGCTAATAAGGCACGACAGTATGCGCAAGAGGCGGAGTATGATCTAGTGTTATTGGATATTTGGATGCCGGAGGAAGATGGCATCACTTTGCTACAGGATTGGCAACAACACAAAATGATCAAATGCCCTATCGTCATGATGTCTGGGCATGGTACCGTCGAAACCGCGGTTGAGGCGACTCGATTAGGCGCGTTTAGTTTCGTAGAGAAGCCCCTTACTACAGCAAAACTGATTAGCACCATTCGTGTTGCTTTAGATGAATACAAAAAGCACAATCAATCGACTAGTAGTCAAGACCAACACATAGACTATCCAGTGGGCAATAGCCAGGTCATGAAAAGTCTGTTGGAGTTATGTGAGCGCTGTGCACGTATTGACAGTCACTTGGTTGCCATTGGTGAGATTGGTTCAGGTCGTCAAACTATATTGAGATACATTCATCAAATCAGTGAACGCAAGTCGTCTCCTTTTATGGTGATAGATACGAGTTCCTTATTTGAAACCGCATTGAGTGACGATGATTGGTCACGTTTTAATACCTTGTTTGTAGATACGATAAAACAAGCTCAAGGTGGAACAGTATACTTGCCTGATATCCACACCATAGATGCTAGTTTACAAAATCGTATATGTGGCCTAATGAAGCAACTGGTGTCTTTAAAAATGTTTGAGCGTTTTGATGTCCGATTTTGTGCATCAGTGGCTTTAGGTTACGAAAAAGATTGTGTGCCAGAGATGCAAAAGGTGTTCTCACTCACTACACTGCAAGTGCCTGCCTTAAGAGATCATGCCGAAGATATTCCTGAACTTGTCAATTCTCTGATTGACACTTTTTCTTCACAAGGTAATTATCCTTATAGTAAATGTTCAATTGCGGCACAGAATGCGCTTTTGCATTATCAGTGGCCCGGCAATATCAGCGAGCTTAAGCATATGATTAAGCAGTTACTGTTAGATGCATCTAATGGGGAAATAACCATTGAAGATGTTGAAAAAGTATTACCTAAAAATTCTGATAGTGCGTTTATGCACTATGCTGATGTCGAGCACTTATTTGATTTGCCTCTCAGAGAGGCACGTGAAATGTTTGAAAAAGAGTACCTCGTTCATCAGCTCAATATCGTTAATGGAAGTGTCAGTAAGTTAGCTGATAGGGTGGGGATGGAAAGAACTCACTTGTATAGGAAGCTGCGTTCATTGGGAATTGGTGCAAAAGACTCCGCTTGAACTATTTTTATAAAAGCCAATAAAGACATATGAAAATAATAATTCTAGGTGCAGGTCAGGTGGGAGGATCGTTAGCTCTGAGTTTGGCGAATGAATCTAATGACATCACTTTAGTAGACAGCGATCCGAAGGTCTTGCAAGAGATACAAGATCGAGCCGATTTGCAAACTGTGGTCGGACATGCATCACATCCAACGGTGCTGGCGCAAGCCGGTGCAATGGACGCTAACATGGTGGTAGCTTTAACCAATAGCGATGAAACCAATATGGTTGCATGCCAGATTGCTTACACACTGTTTCACACCCCGACAAAAATTGCGCGTGTAAGAACTACAGATTATTTAGATTATGATGATTTATTTGTGCAAGAAGCTTTGCCCGTCGATGTATTAATTAGTCCTGAATACCTTGTTTCAAAATACATAGAAAATCTAATAGAGCATCCAGGTGCGTTGCAAGTACTTAACTTTGCTGATGGCAAAGTTAAATTGATCGCGATTGCTTTGCATGCTAAGAGCATGTTGATCGGTAAAAAAGTGAGCGCCATATTTGATGATATGAAAGATATGGATACTAACTTGGTCGCTATGTACCGGCATCAACAATTATTGACAATAGAACAAGATGTAGAGCTGGAAGCGGGTGATGAATTATTTTTTATTGCGGCATCTTCCAAGGCAAAAAATATTACCACCATGTTGCAAGGTTTGGATAAACCGAACCGACGAGTGATTATTGCTGGTGGTGGCAATATAGGATTGCAGTTAGCGCAGATTTTAGAGCCACACTATCGCGTTAAATTGATAGAGCGCGATGCCGAGCGCGCTAAGTCTCTATCTGAGATATTGCAAAAGACTATCGTATTGCAGGGTGACGCAGCGGATGAAAATTTATTGATGGAAGAGAATATTGATAGCGTTGATGTGTTTTGTGCACTTACCAATGATGATGAGGCGAACATATTGTCTTCTATGTTAGCGAAACGTTTAGGTGCACGTAAAACCATGTCATTAATTAATCGGCCTAGTTATATCGAGCTGGTTGAGAGTGGCATGATTGATACAGCTATCTCACCTCAACAAGTGACCATTGGTGCACTACTTGCTCATATTCGTCGAGGTGATGTGGTCGCGGTACATTCGTTACGTAAAGGCTATGCAGAAGCTATCGAAGCTGTAGCGCATGGTGATCATCGCACTTCAAAAGTAGTGGGAAGAAAGATTCATGAACTCAAGCTACCAGCCAGTGCTGGTATAGGAGCCATTGTTAGAGCAGACGAGGTGATTATCGCTACACCTGAGTTAATCATTGAGCCGGAAGATCATGTCATTATTTATCTGGCAGATAAAAATAAAGTGTGTGAAGTTGAACGCTTATTCCAAGTGAGTGCAACTTTTATATAACTGGTCACTAGATTAGCTTATGCAACCATTTGTCATTCTTCGCATTTTAGGTCAGTTGCTGATGATATTCAGTATCACTATGTTGCCGGCCGTGGGCGTGGGTCTTTTTTATGATGAGAGTGATAGTGTTAATAGTTTTGCTATGGCATTTTCAGCAACTTTGGTGACGGGTTTCTTATTGTGGTATCCGTTACGACATGCTCAATCTGATCTAAGACTACGCGATGGGTTCATCATCGTTGTATTGTTTTGGACAGTATTAGGTTTATTCGGCTCGATTCCTTTTTTCCTATCTAACGCCTTGGCATTGAGTTTTGTCGATAGTTTGTTCGAATCTATTTCTGGTCTAACCACTACGGGGGCCACGGTACTGACACAATTAGATCAACTGCCTTATTCGATTTTGTTTTATCGCCAACAGTTACAGTGGTTAGGTGGGATGGGGATTATTGTGCTTGCAGTCGCTATTTTGCCTATGTTGGGTGTGGGGGGGATGCAGTTATATCGTGCCGAGACTCCCGGGCCGGTGAAAGATAATAAACTCACTCCACGCATTACAGAAACTGCTAAAGCGTTATGGTATATCTATCTATCGTTAACGATTTTATGCGCGTTGAGTTATTGGCTGGCTGGAATGACAGTATTTGATGCGGTTAGTCACAGTTTTTCTACCATCGCCATTGGTGGTTTTTCTACTCATGATCTGAATTTGCAATATTTTGATAGTCGCATCATCGAATGGGTGGCGATTATTTTCATGCTGCTATCCGGCGCTAATTTTGGTTTGCATTTTTTGGTATGGCGTCATCGTTCTCTACCTCATTATTGGCGTGATGATGAATTTAAAATGTATTGCCTAGTCTTGTTGGCAAGCTCGATCATTATTTTAAGTGTTGTCAAATTTCATAATACCTTAAGTGGACCTTTATTCGATCAAGTCACAACCGTGGTATTCCAAGTGGTATCGATAGGCACAACAACCGGGTTCACTTCAGATGATTTTTCTGTTTGGCCAACTTTTATACCTGTGCTGCTACTTATGTTGAGTTTCATCGGAGGTTGTGCGGGTTCCACGGGAGGCGGCATGAAGGTTATCCGTATGCTGCTGTTATTCAAACAAGGTTTACGAGAATTAAAGCGTCTTGTTCATCCTAATGCACATTTCGCGGTTAAGCTGGGTAAAAAGCCGGTAGATAATCGGGTCATTGAGGCGGTATGGGGCTTTTTATCTGCTTATATAGGGGTATTTATTATTATGCTGTTAATGCTACTTGCCAGTGGTATTGATCAGGTAACCGCTTTTTCAGCGGTGGCAGCGACACTGAATAATCTTGGTCCAGGTTTGGGTGAGGTGGCACACAATTATTCTGATATTAATACATTCAGTAAATATGTCTTGTGTTTGGGCATGCTGTTGGGACGTTTAGAAATTTTTACTTTGCTGGTAATTTTTACTCCGGTATTTTGGCGTCGTTAATGCAGCCATGAGTACTGCTAGAGAAAAATGGGATAACATCTACAACCAATCCTCGACTCAAGCAGTTCAAGCCAGCGAAGTGTTATTAGAGAATCAACATCTCCTGCCGACCACGGGTGTTGCTGTGGATTTAGCCTGTGGACTGGGAGCTAATGCCATACTTCTGGCTCAGGCAGGTTTGCAGACTCATGCTTGGGATATCTCTCCTGTGGCGCTTGGCAAGTGTCATGCGCAAGCAGATCGCTTGCAAGTGGTGGTGCACACTGCAGTGAGAGATATAGAACAGCATCCACCAGAGCGTGATCGTTTTGATGTGGTGGTATTGAGCCATTTCTTACATCGGCCAACATTTACCTACTTGATTGACAGCCTCAAACCGGGTGGCTGTTTGTTTTATCAGACATTTGTGGCAGATAAAGATCCTGACATAGGCCCTAGCAACAAAAATTATTTATTGCAAAGCAACGAACTCATTACACGTTGCCAAGGTATGCAAATACTGGTGTATAGAGAGGAGAGCAATCAGGGAAATCAACAACTTGGTTGGCGCAACCAAGCCATGATTGTGGCACGCAAGTCTTTGCCAATAGATGGGTATCACAGGTGATGTGAATAGAGTGGAGCTTGAGGTTAAAGTTGGCGTAATAGATCTAAAATAATACGGCGTTTTTCGGCTGATAAACGAAAGAAGATACTGATGATTTCTTTTAGCTGTTGATCTTGAATATTTTCATATTCTACTACTGAGGTTTCATTGATTCGAATCGGATTATTATAGTGCTCGCCGGTGACTAGCCAATGAATATCAATATCGAGGATTTGACTGAGTGTGTGCAAGTGATCAGTACTTGGGGTTGCAACACCCCGTTCCCAGTGACCGCAAGCACCGCGTGATATATTCAGGCGCTCGGCAAGTCTTTCCTGGGATAAACCCAGATTTTTACGAGCCTGTGCGATGCGCTTTGCTAGTGTGGTCATGCGCATAGGTTAGACGTGAAATTAGTAAATATGTATGATAATTTGATTATGCAACTAACAGATATAGCAGCTATCCATTGGGCTTGATGGGCTAAGCTTTTATACGTAGGTCAGATATAAAAACAACAATAACCCTATGAAATTTCATATTTTTTTGTATGAACTCACCGAGTGGTTATACCGACTTTGAACAGATTCCAACAGCGTTAAATAGTGCTAAATAGTATTGAATGCATGGCCAGTAATCATCTGTTTGTTGCCATGTTGTGATAGCGAAATGGTGTATGGATAAAGCGCCTTTAATCCTTTGGAGATTGATTATTGCGTTCTATTAAAGGGCGCATAGCACTCAATAGATTTTGATATAAATGAGGATTATTTTTCTCTTCTGCACGCAGGATGCCTTTGAAGTGATGGCGTTGGGTAGGCATATCAAAACAAGCTGGGCAATTCTCAGGGATAACTGGCAGTTGAGCATTACGTGCGAACGCGTCGGTTTGGTGTTCACGTATATAAACCAAGGGTCGAATAACGCGCAGGTCTCCTTGATCAATGACATAGTGTGCTTTCATAGTGTTGAGCGTCCCGCCATGAAAGGCGGACATCATAAAGCTTTCAGCTAAATCATCTAAGTGTTGTGCCAGAGCGATGACATTGTAATTTTCACGGCGTGCGGTGGAATAAATAATGCCGCGTTTCATGCGTGAGCAAAAAGCGCAGAAGGAATCATTATCCATGTGTTTGTCTGCTAAATCCAAAATCGGTTCGGATTGATAATGGTAGGGGACATTCAGCGTTTTCAGATAAGGTATCAGCGGAGATGGGTCAAATGCATCTGATTGGGGATCGACAGTGACTACACCAAGATCGAATGGTATCGGGGCATGACGCTGAAAATGCAGTAAAATGTGCAACAAACTGAGAGAATCTTTGCCACCAGACAAACCCAATAAAATACGATCATGGGGTTTGATCATTTGAAAGTCAGCAATCGCCCGACCGGCGAGATGGTAGAGTGCTTTCGGCGCCTGTTGATAGCTATATCGAGGCGTGGATGATGGCTGGTTGGAAATTTTATCTGTCATGATATTGTGTCTGTGAAATAAGGCCTGAGTAAAAACACGATGTTATCACTTTATCCTAAAATAGAGCCCTATAATGAGGCTTATCTGAGTGTGTCTGATCAGCATAGATTATGGTATGGAGAATATGGCAACCCAAATGGATTGCCGGCAGTATTTCTACACGGAGGTCCTGGATCGGGTTGTGAGGCGTACCATCCGCGTTTTTTTGATCCACAACGCTATCGTATTATCCTGTTAGATCAACGTGGTGCAGGACGTTCGACGCCGCATGCCTGTCTTGAGGACAATACTACTCAAGATTTGATTGATGATCTTGAAAAACTGCGGGCGCACTTAGAGATTAAACAGTGGGTTGTTTTCGGTGGGTCGTGGGGATCAACACTGGGTTTGGCATATACGCAGGCACATGCACAACGTGTACTGGGGTTGATATTACGCGGTGTGTTTTTGTGTCGTGATGAGGACATTAAATGGTTTTATCAGCATGGTGCAAGCGAGATTTTCCCGGATTATTGGCAAGCCTACGAAGCGGTAATTCCAGAGAATGAACGCGATGACATGGTGGCTGCTTACTATCGACGTTTAACCTCTGACGACACAGATATCCAACTCAAAGCCGCACAAGAGTGGTCCATTTGGGAGGGCAATACATCTACATTAATACCGAAAGCGGCGGTGAGAGCACATTTTGGTGATCCACAAGTCGCGCTCAGTTTAGCTCGCATTGAATGCCATTACTTTATGAATAATAGCTATTTGAGTCCTAACCAGCTGATAGAAAATGCGGCGAAACTGGCGGCGGTACCCGGTTATATCGTGCATGGCCGCTATGACGTGGTATGTCCTATCGATCAAGCTTATGCATTACATCGGGCTTGGCCGCAGGCAAAGTTTACTATTGCGCCGACCAGTGGTCATTCTGCCACGGAGGCGGAAATAGTGAATGCTTTGGTGCAAGCCACCAACGAACTGGCTGATCGTTACGCATGATTGCATTACTTCAGAGAGTGAGTGCGGCTCGGGTGGATATTGATCAGCACTGTGTGGCAAAAATTGAGCAGGGATTATTAGTGTTAGTGGCGGTACAAGTAGATGATACGCCAGCACAAATTGAACGCTGTTGTGAACGGATCTTGAATTATCGAGTATTCGAAGATGAACAAGGTAAGATGAACAAAAGTCTACGCGATATCCAAGCAGGGTTATTATTGGTGCCACAATTTACTCTGTTAGCTGATACCAACAAGGGCAATCGACCGAGTTTTAGCCATAATGTGTGCGTACAAACAGGCCAGCAATATTTTCAACACCTCATTGATTACGCACAAAAACATCATCCAGATGTGCAACAGGGCCATTTTGGCGCAGATATGCAGGTTTCATTGACAAATGATGGTCCCGCGACGTTCTGGTTAGAGGTATAATAGACTTTTCTTAAATATGAATTTTTGGATGAACATACAATTATGACAGCACGCACGTCAAAGATTGAGCGAAATACTCTAGAAACCCAAATCACAGTCGAGTT
>CAZKDD010000018.1:0-12229 GCA_964551535.1 uncultured Thiotrichales bacterium
ACTGATCATCTTGATGACGCGCGCTGGAGAGGCACTCAACAACGCGTACTCGTACATACTCCTTGCTCCATTAATTCTTCTGATCGACAAGCGATGATGACATTATTGCAACAGATCCCTAATTGCCATGTTGAATATTTCAATGATGGCTTAAATTGCTGCGGTGCTGGCGGTATGCAATTACTGACACCTCAAACCGTTAACTTAGCGTTACTCGACAGCAAATGTGCCTATGTTCAAGATACTAAGCCTGATGTAATAGTCTCTCCAAATATTGGCTGTTCATTACATCTGCAAACAGGCCTTGAACAGGCGGGACTGGCTGTAGAGGTCATACATCCTGTAACATTCATCTTCAGACAACTTGTTACTGGATAAACCAAGGTGAGCTATTCTTTTGCCGACAAACTAATTATTGAATTCGATCGAGGACTGCGAACACTATCTCATAGCAGCGCACGTAGTCAGCGAGAAAATCCTGCCAAAGCGGTCACAGCTGATCAGATGAGTGCCGATGACAGGAAATTATCAGCCCGTTTGATGAGAGTTAATCATGCAGGAGAGATCGCCGCTCAAGGGCTTTATCACGGACAAGCCATTACCGCTAAAAACGCCACCACTCAGGCTAACATGGATGCAGCAGCGCGCGAGGAAGGCGACCACCTCGCTTGGTGTCAACAGCGCCTCAAAGAACTGGATTCTCATACCAGTATCTTCAGTCCAGTGTGGTATCTGGGTTCATTTGCCATCGGGGCAAGCGCGGGATTATTAGGAGATAAATGGAGTTTAGGATTTGTCGCAGAAACCGAGGCACAGGTTGAAGAGCATTTGCAGGATCATTTACAAAGACTCCCAGCTCAAGACCATAAAAGCCAAGCCATCATTCAGCAAATGCAACAAGATGAGCATGAGCACGGCCAAACAGCAAAAGCACTAGGGGGTGCTGAATTACCTGCGCCAGCTAAAAAGCTCATGAGTTCAATCTCACAAGTTATGAAAGTCGGTGCCTACTGGGTTTAAAGCATCCTTAACAAAAACACACTGAGTATTGTATCCACATTCCGCGAATTGACACTTCACTCCGCTCCCATGTTCATGCCATAAAAGATTTCTTTCATTTCATTACGCAATTTGTTTTCTATCTCGTCCTGTGCCTGTACCGACAGAGCCTCTATACCCTCTCCAAATAAATAGTCTTGCAAGTTAAATTGCTTCAACATCATTTTGGTATGAAATATATTTTCTGGGTATACGTTTACATCGAGCATTTCATACTGCTGGCGAGTTTTCTCGTGTAAGAATTCTTGAATGGATTCGATACTATGGTCTTTATAATGCTTCATTCCTGCCATATCACGGGTAAAACCACGCACTCGATAATCCATAATGACGATATCCTCATTGAAACTATCAATCAGAAAGTTGAGCGCCTTCAATGGCGAAATTCGTCCACAGGTAGAGATGTCTAGATCTGCACGAAATGTCGATATGCCTCCCTCAGGATGAGACTCTGGATAGGTATGAGCCGTCAAATGGCTTTTGTCCAAATGCGCTACTACCGTTCCCGGTCCTTGTTGACCTGCACTGTCGCTTGGCAGTTCCTCGCAATAGGCATTTTCTTCTGAAATCAGCATGGTGACACTGGCACCACTGGGATCATAATCTTGGGTCGCCAGATTGAGAATGTTGGCACCGATGATATCAGCCACTTCAGTGAGGACTTCTGTCAGGCGTTGTGCATTATAGGTCTCGTCTATGTATTCGAGGTACTCATCGCGTTGCTGCAGTGTGTTGGCGTAAGACACATCATAGAAATTAAAACTTAGTGTCTTCGTTAAGTTATTAAACCCATACAGAGTAATCTTAGAATCTGAACTCACAACCGTTTATCTCATAGCTACGTTATTATTGTTTCCAGCGCAGTTAGCATTGCAGTTCACTGATCTGTTCTACGCTGATATATTTAATGACCTGATTAACTGTTAATAGGGTCGATCTGCAAAAAATAACTCTTTCAATTTCTGCCCCGGATCCGGTGCACGCATAAAGGCTTCTCCAACCAAGAAAGTATTAATATCGTTATCCTGCATAGCCTCGATATCTGCTGGCGTATGTATACCACTCTCAGTCACCAGCAAACAATCACTGGGCGCCATTTGGTGAAGTTGTAAAGTAATATCTAAATCCACTTCAAAACTATGCAAGTTACGATTATTCACACCGATCATGGTCGGATTGAGTGCTAATGCACGTTGCATTTCTTGTTCGTCATGGACTTCGATTAAAACATCCAACATTTGCTCTTTTGCCAATGCATAAAGCTCATTTAGTTGCGTATCATCTAGTGCGGACACAATTAATAGCAAGCAATCTGCACCAAGCACGCGTGATTCATATATCTGGTAAGGATCGATAATAAAATCTTTACGCAGTGCTGGTAATGAGCAAGCTTTACGCGCTAATTCTAATACTGGGCCGCCGCCCTTAAAAAACTCATTATCGGTAAGTACAGATAAACATGTCGCCCCACCCATCTGATAGCTGCGCGCGATGGCCATGGGGTCAAAATCCTCACGCAAAATGCCTTTACTTGGAGAAGCACGTTTTATCTCGGCAATCACACCCGGCTTGTTTGCACTTTTAGCGGCTCTCAGCATAGCTTCAAAAGGACGTTTGGCATCCCCTTCTTTGGCCCATTCTTGCATTTGCGAAAGCGGTACGCGCTGAATTTTTTCTGCCACTTCAGCAGCTTTATGAGTGAGTATCTTAGTAAGTATTTCAGGTCTTTGTTCAGCCATGAGATCTATCGTCTTTTTAATAAATAAAGTAACAGTAAGTTAAACGTTTCAACCCGCCTTATTGCTGGGTGAAGCTAACAAGTTGTTGCAGAGTTTGTGCAGCTTCTCCACTGATGAGTTTTTGTTTTGCCAGCGCCACACCAGTAGATAAATCTGCACTAAGACCAGCCACATAAATTGCAGCCCCAGCATTTAAAGCAACAATATCTGCAGCTGCTCCTGCCTCTCCGGCTAACAAAGCACGAATCATGGCCACACTCTCTTGCACATCATTGACCTTAATAAGATCCAGACTGGCACGCTCTAATCCCATATCTTCAGGTGTGACTTGATACTGTGTGATATTGCCATCATGCAACTCGCAAACATTGGTCGGCCCAGCAATACTGAGCTCATCCAAGCCATCTTCAGCATGTACAACTAGTACATGCTGTGCGGATAAGGTTTTGAGCACCTTTGCGATAGGCTCCAACCACTGATCTGAAAACACCCCCAGCACCTGGCGCTTAGCACCCGCCGGATTAGTCAGTGGACCCAACAAATTAAATAATGTGCGCACACCTAATTCTTTACGCGGTGTGATCGCATGTTTCATACTGCTGTGGTGCATGGGAGCAAACATAAAGCCTATGCCAACTTCTTGCACACAGGCACTGACTTGCTCAGGAGCTAGATCTAATTTTACACCCAGCGCTTCAAGCACATCAGCACTACCACATTTACTGGAAACAGAACGATTACCATGCTTGGCAATTTTCACACCAGCACTGGCAGCGACTATGGCTGATGCAGTCGATACATTAAATGTCGATGAACCATCACCACCCGTGCCACAGGTATCCACTAATGTATCCACATCAATGGAAACTTTAGTAGATAAGTCTCTCATCACTTGTGCGGCGGCGGCGATTTCGTCTACCGTTTCACCTTTCATTCTCAAAGCCACCATGAATCCTGCAATCTGGGCTGGAGTCGCTTCACCCGACATAATGCTGCGCATCACGATATGCATGTCAGACGATGATAAGTCTTTATGAGCTAACAAATCATTAAGCGCTTGTTGAATAATCATGGGTTTTCTCAGCTTGAAATTAGTTTTGTTGTATAAAGTTCTTAAGTAAATGATGTCCGAACTCAGTGAGTATAGATTCCGGATGAAACTGCACCCCTTCGACCGCATAGTGCTCATGCCTGACACCCATGATTTCATCAACATCACCATTACTTTTCTGCGTCCAAGCTGTGACTTGTAAACATTCTGGCAATGTGGCCTGCTCGATCACTAGAGAATGATAGCGTGTGGCAGTAAATGGCATATCACAGCCCGTAAACACATGCTGGTTGTGATGATACACCGGCGAAGTTTTACCATGCATGATGTCATTGGCACGTACGATGTTGCCACCAAAGGCCTGACCTATGGTTTGATGCCCAAGACATACACCTAAGATAGGGGTCTGTCCGGCAAATTTTTCTACCACCTGTAGTGACACACCAGCTTCGTTAGGCGTGCATGGGCCGGGGGATAGCACGATATGATCTGGATTAAGTGCTTTGATCTCTTGCACTTCGATCTGATCATTACGAACAACTTTGACCTGCTCACCCAACTCGCCAAAATATTGTACTAAGTTGTAAGTGAATGAGTCGTAATTATCGATCATTAAAATCATATTGTTTCCTCCGCCTGCTGGGCGAGTGCTGCCGCCTTAAGCACGGCTTTAGCTTTGTTCAGCGTTTCCATCCATTCATTATCTGGCACCGAGTCATAAACGATACCTGCGCCCGCCTGCACCGAGATAATATTATCTTTAATCACGGCGGTACGTATTGAGATCGCCGTATCCATATTACCCTGCCATGAAATATATCCAATGGCACCTGAGTAAACACCCCGCTTGACAGGTTCTAGTTCATCAATGATTTCCATTGCACGCACCTTAGGTGCGCCTGATACGGTGCCTGCTGGAAAAGTTGCACGCAACACATCAATACACGATTGATTAGGAGCCAGCTGCCCAACTACATTAGACACAATATGCATGACATGGGAATAACGTTCTACGATCATTTTATCCGTGAGCTCTACCGTACCCACCTCGGCGATACGTCCGATATCATTACGCCCCAAGTCGATCAACATAAGATGTTCAGCACACTCTTTAGGATCTGCCAATAATTCTTCTTCGAGTGCATGATCCTGTTGTTGATCAACACCCCGCGGACGTGTGCCTGCGATCGGCCGCACGGTGACATTATCATCTTCTTGACGCACTAATATCTCTGGTGATGAGCCTACAATCTGAAAATCACCCATGTTCATAAAGTACATATAAGGCGATGGATTCAAACGTCTGAGGTGGCGATACACACTCAAAGCATCAGCGCTGAATGTGGCATTCAAACGTTGTGATAACACCACCTGCATAACATCACCTGCGGCAATGTATTCCTTGGCTTTGACTACGGCTTGCTTAAATCCCTGCTCACTGAAGCCCGATACAAAATCTAATTCTTTAGGTTCATCTTGATCACATGACAACGGCGGCAATGAAACCGGTGTTTGTAGCGCAGACTGAATCTCATCGAGTCGTTGTTGCGCCTGCTCGTAAGTGGTGCTGTTATCATTTGCCACCAGTACAATGATATAGAGACTGCCTTTAAGATTATCAAACACTAGAAATTCCGTGGCCACCATAAGCATGATGTCGGCATTGCCAAAATCATCTGGCTTGTCACTCAAGCCGAGTCTAGGTTCGATATAACGTACCGTGTCATAACCAAAGTAACCGACCAATCCGCCCGTAAAACGAGGCACGTGTTGAATTTCTGGCACCTTGAATTGCTGTCGATAATCTTCAATCCACTGCAAAGGATCTGCATGTTGGTACTGTTGCACCGGTTGACCTTTTCGCATGACACTGATCTGGTGTCCATGAACTTGTAAAGTCTCATGGCACTCTAGGCCGATAATAGAATAGCGCCCCCAGCGCTCACCACCCTGAACGGATTCAAATAAAAAACTATGTTCTGTATTGGCCAGCTTTAAATAGGCGCTTAATGGCGTATCGAGATCAGTTACAACCTCGCGATACACGGGTATGTGGGTATAATCTTGTTTAGCTAAATCTAAAAATTCTTGTTTTTTCATGCGAATTCCACTTCATGGTCAATCGATAGTGTCAGCAAATATTGTCGCTATTTTCAGGCATTATTGAGCAGCAATTTGCCAGCGCTGATGGCATCGCCAATAGTGTTTCACACTGATATGATTTTCACTTTGAAGTCGCATGATTTATCCAAACAATTCTATCAATTGCGTTAATTGATCTATTTTAATCGGCTGATATTGATCAACTGATAGGCCGCGATTATAGCCATAGGAGACATAAATTGCACCCGTGCCCGCATTGACTGCGGCCAAAATATCGGTTTGTGAATCACCAATCATATATCCCCCATCCGGTCTGCCTCCCAACGCTTCTATCGCTGCGAGTACAGGCTCTGCGGCTGGCTTTTTATTGGGGGTGTCGTCACCACATACACAAACCTGAAAATATTTATGCAAACTCAGCTGCTCTAGTAATGGCACAGTAAATTCACGTGGCTTATTGGTCACACAGGCGAGTGCGACCTGGCGGTTTTGAAAATATTCCAATACATCAATCGCGCCCGGGAAAATTCGCGTGTGCTTAGCCATATTTTTTCGATACGCGCTAAAAAATAATTCCTCTGCAAGCGCTAGCTCAATATCATCAGCAGCCGTTTGTTGCTTACCATAGCGCACTGCTCGCTCGACCAATTTAGCCGCACCATTGCCTATCCAATCACGCACCTGGTGTTCTGAAGCAGGCGCTAGATTTAACTCCCGTAACATATGATTCACGCTATTGGCGATATCCGGCACGCTATCGATCAAAGTACCATCTAAGTCAAAACATAACCATTGGGGTGTTGGAAGTGTCATTGTAAATGTGTGTGTGATTCAAAACTTGAGCATGACATTAGCAGCATCGCGGCATAATGATATTTTTCTAATCTTTGCCTAATCTTTGCTCGGATTATTTAAAGTTTTTAGAGTTTGACGATATTTTCAAACGACCTATTCCACTGAAGCTATCTGTTCACGCATAGCATCGATAGTGGTTTGATAATCTTCTGAGTTGAAAATTGCAGAGCCCGCAACAAAAGTATCGGCACCGGCAGCTTTGATTTGAGCAATGTTTTCGACCTTCACACCACCATCAATTTCAAGGCGAATTGCACAACCAGAAGCATCAATTTTTTTTCTCACCTGAGCCAACTTATCCAACGATTGTGGGATAAAACTCTGCCCTCCAAAACCTGGATTAACAGACATCAGAAGAATCATGTCGAGCTTATCCATAACATGATCAAGATAATGCAAAGGTGTGGCCGGATTGAACACCAGACCCGTTTTACAACCCGCATCACGAACTAGCTGTAGGCTACGATCTATATGCTCGCTCGCTTCCGGATGAAATGTAATATATGTCGCGCCAGCTTGTGCAAAGTCACCAATCAGCCGATCAACTGGCGAAACCATTAAGTGGACATCAATCGGAGCTGTCACGCCATGCTTGCGCAGGGCTTCACAGACCATAGGCCCAATAGTTAAATTAGGCACATAGTGATTATCCATGACATCAAAATGAACCACATCTGCACCTGCGGCCAGTACATGATCAACATCTTCACCCAAGCGAGCAAAGTTTGCCGAGAGTATCGAAGGTGCTATCCAGTTTTCCATCGCCATAAGTTCAACCCATGTTGAGAATATTTGATTATCGTTGATCCAATAGAGCTACTTTAACTTAGGCGAATGTTTTTTGCATGCAGATTTAAGTCTCGTGTCAGCGCTCAAGCTCACTTATACTCATTGTATTCATTCAACTAATCAAGCTGAGTTTACTGACATGAATATAGACTCTTATTTTTATGCTATCGCTGTAAGCGTGCATGCCGTAGCTGCGGTCATATGGGTAGGCGGTATGTTTTTCGCTTATGTATCTCTGCGTCCCGTCGCGGCAAGATTATTAGAGCCGCCACAGAGACTGGATTTATGGGCGCAGACACTCAAAAACTTTTTCATCTGGGTAGGACTGGCCATTATCATCCTGCCAGCCACGGGTTATTGGATTATCTTCTCTGTCTACAATGGTTTTGCAGGCGTAGGTTGGACGATTCACCTCATGCATACACTGGGCTTGATTATGATTTTGATATTCTTGCATGTGTATTTTGCCCCTTTCAAACGCCTACGACGTGCAGTGGAAGAGGAAAATTTTCAGGAAGGTGCGAAAAATCTCGCCATCATTCGTAAAATGGTTGGCATCAATCTTATGATAGGCATTGCAACGTTTATCACCGCCATCGGCCTAGCCCATATTCCGCTGTAGCTAAGCGCCGCCCAGCGGAATGGACTGAAAGAATGGTGCTAAGTGTGTGCCTACTGGCAAGATAAACTGGAATAGTATGCAGCTAAATTAACGATATCGTCATCTGTCAACGCCATTGCCATTGGCGACATCTGAGCATTTTTACGCTCGCCAGAGCGATACATTTTTAATGCATTGACTAGATACTGCTCCTTTTGGCCTGCGAGATTCGGCCACACTGGCGTGGGACTGATACCCTGTCCACCATGACAGCCTGCACACATCGCCGACTTTGCCTTACCTGCTTCGATATCGGCAGCCTGTGCTGTAGTCACCAGGCACGCTAGTGCAGCTAAGGTTGATATCAATAAAGTTCTCATAAATAAATACTCCCTGAGTTAGTTAATTGGTGTATCTGTACGTCAAATTCTATGGTCATGAACCACGCCGTAGACTTTCCTAGCCTGCACTTAGCTGCAGCATAGAAGGATTAACGGCAAAGTTGATGTGAATTTGCTGCATAAAAATTAGTCAATGTTAGGTACTATTGTAACCTTTATCAAAACCTGACCACACCTTTTTCAAGCCGCAATAGTATGCTTGTACTAGTTGGGCAAGCTGTTCATATGTCTGTGCAATTTTGATGTTATCCACTTTCTCTGAACAGTTCTGATATGCTGTAGCCTAATATAGAATTACCTCATCACATACACCATGAAACTGATCAACGATCTCGGCTTACTCAGAACCTGCCTGCTAGGGCTAGCCATTTTTGACACCTTATTGCGTCCAGAACCCGGCAGTTACCCTATCTATGACGGCTGGGGGGCGGTGCCGACCTTAGTGGTACCAGCGGCTATACCAATTATCATCATGGTCATATTATTTGATGCTTTGATGTCAAAAATTCGTAGCAACGATGCTGAGACAGAAGCAGGACGCATCAAGTATCGCAACATCATGCGTGCTGAATTAGGAGTGGTATTGATCACTTCAATTTTATGGGCACCTTATTTCATGGCTATAGGCAAATAACTCTCTGATGCTTGGACGCTTCTGGTCAGGCTGTATTATTGCTGCATTCCTTGCCTGTCTAGGCCAACTGCTACTGTTCGATCAACATCAAATATTCGATCAAGCGATACAGGCTGTTTTTGATGTCGCCACACTCAGTGTAGAAATTGCACTTGGATTAATCGGTCTCATGGCCATATGGCTGGGATTTTTTAAAATTGCTGAGCACGCTGGATTGATGGCTATGATCGCACGTCGCTTGAATCCATTGTTTGTCAAGTTAATGCCAGAACTGCCAGACAATCATCCTGCCATTTCCTCTATGACTATGAACTTAAGTGCGAATGCGCTCGGACTGGATAATGCAGCGACCCCATTTGGCATCAAAGCCATGCAAGACCTGCAAGGCGTCAATCGCCACCCACAGCAATTATCAAATGCCCAAATCTTATTTTTAGTGCTGAATACTTCTTCAGTCACTGTATTACCAATTTCAGTATTCTTATTTCGTGCTCAACAGGGTGCGACTCACCCAACCGAAGTCTTTATCCCGATTTTGATCGCCACATTCACTTCTACACTGGTGGGACTTTTGAGTGTCGCTTGGGTGCAAAAACTGCCTTTGCTTAATCGCACAGTGATCAGTTATCTAACCTTGTTCAGTGCTATTCCGATTGGTCTGGCCGCTTACTTCATGTCGCTGCCGCAAGAACAGGTGAGTCAGCAAGCTGCTCTATTTGCCAACTTTATATTATTTAGCATCATTACCGTGTTTATCTGCGTGGGATTAATCAACAAGGTAGCTGTGTATGATGCATTCATCGAGGGAGCAAAACAGGGGTTTGAGGTTGCCATTAAACTGATCCCATACTTAATTGCCATGTTACTGGCGATAGCATTGTTACGTATCAGTGGACTTTTAGATGCGTTGCTAGTGGGCTTAAGTTTTTTCCTCAATCTACTGCATATCGATACCGCCTTCATAGAGGCTATGCCTACGGCCATCATGAAACCTTTCAGCGGCAGTGGTGCGCGAGCTGCCATGATTGAAGTGATGCAATCACAAGGAGTGGATTCATTTCCAGCTAAAGTCTCTGCTGTCATGCAAGGCAGCACTGAAACTACTTTTTATGTGCTAGCGGTTTATTGCGGTGCTGTTGGTATCAGCAAAATACGTTATGCGCTAAGTTGTAGTTTACTGGCAGATTTTGCTGGTATCTGTGCGGCGATTATTTTGTCCTATGTATTTTTTGCTTAATAGATTGATGCTATCAAATAGCTATGCATGTGGGTCATGGTCACTCTTCTCATCATCTTAAAACTCATAGACCTTTGAGTCCGTAAATTTATTCTACAGCTTACGCGATTGTAAGATGATACCAATCAGACCTGACAATAAACCAAGTATTAATACACTAATACAAATAGATAGCAGTTGTTCATATTTATGCCCCTGACCAAAAAGTATCTGTACCCATTGTGCCTCTCGATACAAATAGGCTGCCGCACCTATGAAGGCAATCACACTACTGAATAGGTAGGACCATAAAGGCACAATACGCTTAAATATCAAGGCATATATCAGTACCGGAGCCAGAAACATCGACGCAGTGCCCGACACTGCCACCGCATCAAACAATGTTTTGTTATCCCAAAAGGTGAGCAAAACACCACATGACATAAACATTATCATCACTATACGGCCGTTAATAACAGTGCGACTGGCAAGTTTAAATTCATCAATGACTAAGCGTGCTGATGAAGCCAAGGCACTGTCTAAGGTGGACAGTGCGGATACCAACAAAGATGCAACGATAAGAAAGTAGACACCTGGCCCAAACATTACTTGCCAAGTTCCGAGTAATTGGTTGTCATACTCAGCGCTGATGATGCTGGCCTGTATACCGAACATGCCAAAGCCGAAAATACAAATAGCGGATAGCCAAAATGCATGAAAGAAACTGCGGCGTGTGGTTTGCCGGTCTGCAATAAAACCTCGATCCATCATCACTGGATCATGTGCTGGATAGGACAACACTTGCAACAACGCCACGATACATAATATCCATCCGGGGGCGCTCCCCTGCTCTGAAACGCCCGTTGCCGTGATAATCGTCATCCAGTGAAAATCTTCAGCACCAACCATGACGATAAAAGCGATGGTGATCACTAATAAAAAAATCAGCATCTGCATAACATCAGTGCGTAAACTGGCACTTAGGCCACCTAGCGCGGAATAAAAACAAGCCACTAGTGCGAAGCCCAAAATAGCAATCATATTGGCTTGTGTGGATTGCTCCGGAAACGCTGCTGAAAAAATCAAACCAACGACGATTAAATTGGCAAATAATTCTGATAATAAGCGCAGGCTGATGACAAAATTATAAACATGGCGACCTGAGCGACCATAGTGTTTCGCCAGCCAGTCTTGCACGGAGTTTGCTTGATCATGCCTAAGCTGATCAATAATGAATAGGCCAGTAAGAAAACTCAGATAATATAATGTGTAAGCTAAAGTGCCTGCAAAACCATAAAAATACCCAAGAATGGCCGCATTCATTAATGAGCGCGCAAAAATCCACGTGGTCACTTGGCTGAGTACTAATACCCATAGACTGGGCGCTTGACCGGACAATGACGCACCTTGATAAAAACCACCGACGGAGACTTGTCGGGGAACCACCCACAAGCTCATCAACACCACTACAGCAATAAAAATAATTAGGCTCATGGGTTCAGATAGGTAAGCATTCATATCATGACCCTTGTTTTATTAAGCATAAAAATAATCGAATCATTATTAGCTTTTTTGTGTGAACATTCTGGAAACAACAAATCCTTTGCCCAACATAAAATTAAGATTCAAGATGAGACACAGATACTCGCAAGCGCTTTTATAAATTCTGCCACATTTGGATCTAAATAATCTTAACGAGATAACGACCCTGTGTGTGAGCGTTGAGCAATTCCTCAAAAGTGTGTGGCAATTGCTCTAGACCAATTTCATCGGCAAGCATC